>NZ_JAAGPN010000024.1:0-56958 GCF_017104805.1 Paraburkholderia sp. Ac-20347
CGGCGGTGACGAGCAGGGTGAGTTCGAGCGGCTCGGAGGCGGCGACTTCGCGCGGCGGCTGCAGCATGGCGATGCTGGCGTGCGCGGCCGGGGCGGCGGCGAGACACAGGGCGGCGATTGCCAGCGTCTGAATCGACATTGATGCGCGATGGGTCGCGTCAACCCGGCTGCGCCTGCGCGAGGCCGATACCGCGCGGATCGCACCGATGCGCGCCCGGGAAGGCAGTAAAGACGGCACAGAGGACACACAGGACAGAAGACGGAGAAAGCAAAGACTAAGGCGAGGCGCGGGAGTATCGAGGCTCATGCGTCGGGTCGTCCGGAGGCGGGCGGTGGTCGGAGGGGCGCGCGGGGCGGTGCATGCCGCCCTGAGGCTCGCGAGGCGCGAGCCCGGTCTGCTCGGGGTTTTTACCACGCGTCCCGCGCCGGTGCGCCGGACGTGCCCCAGCGATGACGCGGCGCAAGCCCGGCCCGCGTGGCGCCCGGGCGCGGCCCGCGTCGCGCGAATGTTGCACGGTCCGGTTTTTTCGGTAGACAGGGACGCATAAACGGCTAAAATTGCGCCCGATTTGCCATCGGTGGCCATCGGTCGCGCGCGGAGAATGCGTGTTCCGTTTGCGCGACATGCGGGCGTTCTTTTTTGGCGCCTGGCATGTTTGATGGTAGGTTCGGTAAATTCTGGGGAGCCGCGCGAGGCGCGGCGACATGCGAGGCAAAAACAAAGGGCGGGCGCGAGCCGCGCCGTGGCTGAGTGAATCGGAGAACGGGATGAAGAAACGGGTTTGGGCGCATCTGGGTGCGATCGCGTTGTGCGCGGCGCCGTGGGTGTCGTCGGTGGCGAAAGATACGCAACTGAACGTGTACAACTGGTCCGATTACATCGCCAAGGACACGATTCCGAACTTCCAGAAGCAAACCGGCATTCAGGTCAAGTACGACAACTACGATAGCGACGACACGCTCCAGGCCAAGCTTCTCGCGGGCAATTCGGGCTACGACATCGTTGTGCCGACCAGCAATTACGCGGGCAAGCAGATCGCCGCCGGCATTTTCTCGCCGATCGACAAGTCGAAGATCCCCAATCTCAAGTATCTCGATCCGCAGCTGATGGCGCTCGTCGCCGGCGCGGATCCGGGCAACAAGTTCGCGGTGCCCTGGGCGTATGGCACGACGGGTCTCGCCTACAACGTCACGAAGGCGCAGCAGATCCTCGGCAAGAACGTGCCGCTCGACAACTGGGATATCCTCTTCAAGCCCGAGAACATCTCGAAGCTGAAGGCGTGCGGCGTCTCGGTGCTCGACGCGCCGGACCAGATGTTCGCGGCCGCGCTGCACTACATCGGCAAGGATCCGCTCTCGACGAACCCGGACGACTATCGCGCCGCGCTGGCGATGATGAAGAAGATCCGTCCGTACATCACGCAGTTCAACTCGTCGGGCTATATCAACGACATGGTCGGCGGCGATGTCTGCTTCGCCTACGGCTGGTCGGGCGACGTCGTGATCGCCAAGCATCGCGCGATCGAGGCGAAGAAGCCGTACAAGATCGAGTACTACATCCCGAAGGGCGGCGCGCCGATCTGGTTCGACGTGATGACCATCCCGAAGGATGCGCAGCACAAGGAAGCCGCTTACGAGTGGATCAACTACATCGAGACGCCGCAGGTGCACGCGGCGATCACGAATACGGTGTTCTACCCGAGCGCGAATGCGGAAGCGCGCAAGTACGTGAACAAGGACATCGCCAACGACCCGGCCGTCTACCCGCCGCCCGAGGTCCTGAAGACCCTGTTCCTGCTCAAGCCGCTGCCGCCTGAGATCCAGCGTCTGCAGACGCGTCTGTGGACCGAATTCAAGTCGGGCCGCTGACGCGCCGCGCAGCAGACTGATCGTTTTACCCGAGCCCTCGGCACGACGCCGGGGGCTTTGTTCGTCAACCCCGTCCAGTAGTCAGGCAGAACCAGGCAGGGCAGAGAGAATCATGAGTGACCAGTCGAGCGCGCCGGCAACCGCCGGTGTGCTGCCTTCGGGCTTCGCCGCGGCCAACGGTGCCAATCCCGCCGCGGACAACTTCGTGCAAGTCGTCGATGTCGTCAAGAAGTTCGGCGACACCACGGCCGTCAAGGGCGTCAACCTGTCGGTCAAGAAGGGCGAGCTGTTCGCGCTGCTCGGCAGCTCGGGCTGCGGCAAGTCCACCTTGCTGCGCATGCTCGCCGGTCTGGAGACCGTCACGTCGGGCAAGATCCTGATCGACGGCGAAGACCTCGCCACGCTGCCGCCGTACCGCCGTCCGGTCAACATGATGTTCCAGTCGTATGCGCTCTTTCCGCATATGACCGTGGAATCGAATGTGGGCTTCGGGTTGCGCCAGGAAGGCGTCAAGAAGGGCGAGCTCAAGGATCGCGTGGCCAACGCGCTCGAACTCGTGCAGATGACGCGCTTCGCGAAGCGCAAGCCGCATCAGTTGTCGGGCGGTCAGCAGCAGCGCGTCGCGCTCGCGCGCTCGCTCGTCAAGCGTCCCAAGCTGCTGCTGCTCGACGAGCCGATGTCGGCGCTCGACAAGCAGATTCGCCAGCGCACGCAGATCGAGCTCGTCAATATTCTCGACAAGGTTGGCGTCACCTGCATCATGGTCACGCACGACCAGGAAGAAGCGATGACGATGGCGGGCCGCCTCGCGGTGATGAGCGAAGGCGAGATCGTCCAGCTCGGCACGCCCAACGAGGTCTACGAGTACCCGAACAGCCGTTTCTCGGCGGAATTCATCGGCTCGACCAATCTGTTCGACGGCAACGTCGTGGAAGACGAACCGGACCACGTGTTCGTCGAGTCCCCGGACCTGCCCGTGCGCCTTTACGTGAACCACGGCATCACCGGCCCGCTCGGCATGCCCGTGACGATCTCGGTGCGCCCCGAGCGCATCTCGCTCACGCGCAAGCCGCCCGAGGGCGTGTTCAACTGGGGCAAGGGCGTCGTCAAGAACATCGCCTACATGGGCGGCTACTCGCTGTATCACGTCAAGCTCGAATCGGGCAAGACGGTGATCGCGAACATGTCGAGCCTCGCGCTCTCCGAGATCGACTCGCCGACCTGGGAGGACGAAGTCTACGTGCGCTGGAGCGCCTCGGCCGGCGTGGTGCTGACGTCATGAGCGCGCCGACCTTCAAGGACGTGCTGCACTGGCCGGCGCGGCGCTTCAACCTGACGGGCCGCACCGCCGTGGTGGCGGGGCCGTTCTTCTGGTTGCTGCTGTTCTTCCTCGTGCCGTTCATTCTGGTGGTGAAGATCAGCTTCGCGGACCAGCAGCTCGGCATTCCGCCGTACACGGAACTCACGTCGTTCAGCGACGGCGTCTGGCACATCGCGCTCGACCTCTCGCATTACGCGTTTCTGTTCCAGGACAGCCTGTACTTCGCGACCTACGTGAATTCGGTGGTCGTGGCGGCCATTTCGACGCTGCTGTGTCTGCTGATCGGCTATCCGATGGCGTACTACATCGCGCGCTCGAATCCGGCCACGCGCAACATCCTCATGATGGCCGTGATGCTGCCGTTCTGGACGTCGTTCCTGATTCGCGTCTACGCGTGGATCGGCATCCTGAAGAACAACGGACTGCTGAACAATTTCCTGATGTCGGTCGGCATCATCCATTCGCCCATCGAGCTGTATCACACGAACACGGCGGTCTATATCGGCATGGTCTATTCGTACCTGCCGTTTCTCGTGATGCCGCTTTACGCGCACCTGGTGAAAATGGACCTCACGCTGCTCGAAGCCGCTTACGACCTCGGCGCGAAGCCGTGGCGCGCATTCCTCGAAATCACGCTGCCGCTCTCGAAGAACGGCATCATCGCGGGCTGCCTGCTGGTGTTCATTCCGGCGGTCGGCGAGTACGTGATTCCGGAACTGCTCGGCGGCGCGAACACGCTGATGATCGGCCGCGTCATGTGGAACGAGTTCTTCGATAACGCCGACTGGCCGATGGCGTCCGCCGTCACCTGCGCGATGGTGCTGCTGCTGCTCGTGCCGATGGCGCTGTTCCAGCACTTCCAGGCGAAGGAACTGGAGGGCCGCGGCAAATGAAACCGAATCGCGTCCTGCAATTCATCGCGCTCGGCCTCGGCTTCGCGTTCCTCTACATTCCGATCGTCAGCCTGATCGTCTATTCGTTCAACGAGTCGCAACTCGTGACGGTGTGGACGCATTTCTCGACGCGCTGGTATCAGGCGCTCGCGACCGACGACGAACTCATCAACGCCGCGTGGCTCTCGCTGCGCATCGCGCTGATGACGGCGTTCGCCTCGGTGATCATCGGCACGTGGGCGGGTTTCGTGCTCGCGCGCATGGGCCGTTTTCGCGGCTTCACGCTCTACACGGGCATGATCAACGCGCCGCTCGTGATCCCCGAAGTGATTCAGGGCATTTCGCTGCTGCTGCTGTTCGTCGAAATGGGCAAGCTGCTCGGCTGGCCTGCGGGCCGTGGCGTGTTCACGATCTGGATCGGTCACGTGATGCTCTGCATCTCCTACGTCGCGATCATCGTGCAGTCGCGCGTGCGCGAGCTGAATCCGTCGCTGGAAGAGGCCGCGCTCGACCTCGGCGCCACGCCGTTCAAGGTGTTCTTCCAGATCACGTTGCCGCTGATCTCGCAGGCGCTCGCGGCGGGCTGGCTGCTGTCGTTCACGCTGTCGATCGACGACCTCGTGCTCTCGGCGTTCCTCTCGGGCCCCGGCTCGACGACGCTGCCGCTCGTGGTGTTCTCGCGCGTGCGTCTGGGCCTGAATCCGGAAATGAACGCGCTCGCGACGCTGTTCATCGGCGTTGTGACGGTAGGTGTGATCGTCGGCAATTACTTCATGCAGCGCGCCGAACGTCGGCGCTCGGCGATGGCGGTCTGAGGTTTCGCTGCTTGTGCAGCGTCGCCAAAACAGACAAAACGGCGCGTGGACTTCGGTCTGCGCGCCGTTTTTCTTTTTGGACGAGCGCGCGTTTAAAGCCGATACCCCATTCGAAAACCGCCCCAATGCCGTCCGTTGACGAAGATCGGCGCCGATGCGTCCTTCATCATCGCGAACTGGCCGCCGCCCATATCGCGCCGATACGTCTGCAACAGAAACGGCTTCGTATGCGAGCCCGCCGCGAGCCCGGTGCGGTCGTTGAAAATGCGCCGGTTGCGGCAGTTCGCGGCGTTCCATACCGGATCCGCGCCCTGCGGATGCGAGAACTTGCGGTTGTGCGTGGGAATGTAGCCGAGCGGATCGATGGCGGCGCAGAAGGCCACGCGCTCGTCGAGTTGCAGCAGCGGTTCGAGTATCGGCGGCAGCACGCGGTCGGTGAACGCTGTGAAGCGCGTCATGTGCTGCTGCGGCTGCGTGTTCGGCACCGGCGCGTGGTGGCGGTCGAACAGATCGGCCTCGCTGATCTCGCCGCGCGCGACGGCCGCTTCGAAGAGCTTGCCGACCTGCGCCGCCGCGCGCTGCACGCTGTCGATGAAACGCGTGTCCTCGGTTTCCACGCCCGTCGCGGCCGACAGCTCGATGAGCGTCTCCGAGACCGAAAGCAGCTTGCCGAGCTGATCCTTGGCCTGCGCGAAATTGCGGCTCGAATCCTCGACGCCGTTGGCCATATCGCTGACCTGTGCTTCGAGACCGTCGCACTTCGCCTCGATCTCGCCGGTCAGTTTGGCGATGTCTCCGGCGTGGGCGTCGAGCAGGGTGATTGCGTCGCCGGTACTGTGCACGGCCTCGCCGATCGCCCGCGTGCCTTCGCGCACGCGATGCGCGCGTTCCGTGTTGGCCGCGCCTTCGACGATCAGGCGCTCGGTCTGCTGCGTGAGTTTCGCGAGCGTCTGCTCGATCTGGCCGGTGGCTTGCGCGGTCTTGGCGGACAGGTTCTTCACCTCGGCGGCGACCACCGCGAAGCTCTTGCCGGATTCCCCCGCGCGCGCGGCCTCGATGGCGGCGTTCAGCGCGAGCAACTGGGTTTGCCGCGCGATCAGCGAAATTTCCTCGGAAACCCGCGAGACGTGTTCGAGCGCCGCCTTGAGCGCGCCGATCTGGGTCTCGATGACGGTCACGCCCTCGACCAGCCCGTGAATGTCGCCGAGCGACGCCTCGATGGTCTGCTGCGAGGCCTGCACGTTGGCGGCGGTCCCGGCGCTGACTTCGCGCATCGCGCGCGCGGCGGTGGCGATCTGGTGATTGCCGGCGAGCGTGTGCGCGGCCGACTCGCGCAAGGCGTCGCAGACGTCCGCCTGATGCCCGACGCGGGCCGCCACGGCCTCGACGTTGCCGGACACGTCGCAGATTTCGATGCCAAGCCGGCCCGCGTGCGCGGCGATATCGCCGACGATCGAAGCCGATTTCCCCGGGCGGCGGCGGCCGCGCCAGGCCATGCGCAAAACTGTCATCGGAAGTCTCCTTGCTCTACGTATTCGCTGCGGCGATGCGTGTCGCGCCCGGTCGTCGCGCCACGCATGCATGACGCGTGCGCGATCGCCGGGATTTCAACTTGTTTACGGCAGCCCGGACGGCGACTTGAGCGGGCTTTCCGGACCAACTATGGGCCAACATCGGGCCAACTTCGGGCCTGGCTTCCAGGCCGCTTTCGCGTGCGGGTAGCGCGGGGCGCTATGATCGGGGCTTGCGGATCGCGATGGGCGCGCTCCGCAGTGGGAACATGATGATAGAAGCGATATTTGGACAACTGGCTCAGCTTTGGGAGTTGATCGTGATGGTGTGCCGTTTTCTCTGGGACCTGCTCAAGCTGCTGAGTGGGGCCGGATGACACGGCGCGCCGCGCACGACGCGACACACTGAGCGCACAACACACGACGAGGGGCGTTCATGACCGACGATTCCACCCGGCGTTTCACCGACCGGGTCGCCGACTACGTGAAGTACCGCCCGAGCTATCCGCGCGAAGTGGCGACGTTCGCGCACGTCGAATGCGGCGTCGCGCCAGGCGCGACGGTGGCCGACATCGGCGCGGGCACGGGTTTATCGTCGAAACTTTTTCTCGACGCGGGCCATCCGGTCGTCGCCGTCGAGCCGAATGCGGCGATGCGCGCGGCGGCGGACGCATTTCTGGCCGACTATCCGCGCCATCGCAGCGTGGCGGGCACGGCGGAAGCGAGCACGCTCGATACCGCGAGCGTCGATCTTGTGATTGCCGCGCAGGCGTTTCACTGGTTCGACAAGGCGGGCGCGCGGCGTGAATTCGCGCGCGTGCTCAAGCCGCGCGGCAAGATCCTGCTGTTCTGGAACAGCCGTCTGCTCAAGGGCTCGGCGTTTCTCGAAGGCTATGAGGCTTTGCTGCACGGGTATTGCTCCGACTACACCCAGGTCGCCGAAACCTATCCGTCCGACGATGCGATGGCCGACTGGTTCGGCGAGGGCTTCGAACAGAGAACGGTGTTTCCGAACGCACAACAGCTCGATTTCGACGCGCTGAAAGGGCGCTTGATGTCGTCCTCGTATGCGCCGAAGGCCGACGACGCCCGTCACGCGCCGATGCTTGCGGCGCTACGCACGCTGTTCGATGCCACGCAGCAGGGCGGCACGGTGGACTTCGCGTACGAAACGCGGGTCTACGCGGGCAAGCCGGTGCGCGTGTAGAGCGCGTGGCGCATATGATTCGGATGCCGAAATATACGCGCCATCAGCGACCGAACTCATAGTCGCTTTCGCGCACGCGCCGCGTCTGGTGACGAAACGCGAACGTGAAACCGGGCCACAGCGACGTGACCTTGCCGCTTTTCGTCTGATAGTAGCTATGGCAGCCCGACTTCCAGACCGTGCGCGCGAGCTGCGCCTGCAGCTTCGCGTTGAACGCGCGCTGCACGTCGGCACGAACGTTCATCGTGCGCGCGCGGCGGCGCTGCATCGCGCGAATGCAATCGGCGATATAGCGGATCTGCGACTCGATCATGTAGATCATCGAGTTGTGGCCGAGCCCCGTGTTCGGGCCGATCACGATGAAGAAGTTCGGAAAGCCCGCCACGCTCGCGCCCAGATACGCCTCGGGGCCGTCGCGCCGCCACGCTTCGCCGAGATCCGCGCCGTTGAGGCCCGTCACGCGAAACGGCGCATCCACGTCGTTGACCTGAAAACCCGTACCGCAGACGATTGCATCGACGCGATGATGCGTGCCGTCTTGCGTCACGACGCCATCGGCGACCACTTCGCGAATCGGCTCCGTCACGAGCGCCACGTTGGGCTGCGTGAGCGCGGGCAGATAGTCGCTCGATAGCAGCACACGCTTGCAGCCGAGCAGGTAATCGGGCGCGAGTTTCGCGCGCAGCGCCGCGTCCTTGACCTTGTGCGCGAGATAGTTGCGCGCGAATTTCATCGGCGCATTCAGCAGGCGCAAATCGACGATGAAGCCGAGCGCGCGCGATTCGAGCTGGCAATAAATGGCCGAGCGCGCGAGCCGCTGCGCGAGCGGCACGTGCCGGTAAATCCAGCGCCGGCGCGCGCTGATCGCGCGGTCGCGGCGCGGCATGATCCACGGCGGGGTGCGCTGGAACACCGTGAGTTGCGCGACGCGCGGCTGGATGCGCGGCACGAACTGGATCGCGCTCGCGCCCGTGCCGATCACGGCCACGCGTTTGCCTTCGAGCGCGTAGTCGTGATCCCAGCGCGCCGAGTGAAACAGCTTGCCTTCGAAGCGATCGAGCCCGTCGATCGCGGGCAGGGCGGGACGCGAGAGCGGTCCGTTGGCGGCGATCAGCAGATCGGCTTCCACGGTTTCGGTCACGCCGTCGCGTTCGATCTCGATCACCCAGACGGCGCGCGTCACATCGAAACGCGCGGCGCTCACCCGCGAGCGATAGACGACGAAGCGCTCGACGTCGTATTTGCGCGCGCAGCGTTCGAGATAGTCGAGGATCTCGCGTTGGGGCGCATAGGTGCGCGTCCAGTCCGGGTTCGGCTCGAACGAAAACGAGTAGAGATGCGAAGGCACATCGCAGGCCGCGCCGGGATAGGCGTTGTCGCGCCAGGTGCCGCCGAGGCTCGCGGCGGCTTCGTAAATCGTGAACGACTCGATGCCCATGCGGCGCAGCCGGATCGCCATGCCGATACCGGCAAAACCGCTGCCGACGATGACGATGCGCGGCGCAGTGGAGGAGGGTCCCGCAGGTGTGGCCATGGTCGTGTGCTTCTTCAAAGCGCGAGCGCGTGCTCGAAAAGGAAAGGCAGCGCCGATGCAAAACGGGCTCCGCGAGGGAGCCCGTCATCCAACACCGGCGGTGAATGCGCAGCGGCTGGGCGCCTAGCTGTTCCAGTCGTCGGAACCGCCGCTATCGTTGCTGCCCATGTCGACGCCGCCGCCCGAGCCGTCGTCCCAGTCGTTCGAGCCCTGACCGAAGTCGAGACCGCCGCCGTTGCCGCCGTCGCGCGGCACGCGGCGGCCGTCGTCGTCGACGAGCACGTCGCGTTCGATCACGCGGTCGCGGCCGTGGTTGAGCGCTTCGCCGAGCAGTACGCCCGTCAGCAGACCGCCCATGCCGCCCATTCCACCGCCGCCTTGCTGCACGATGACTTGCGGTTGCTGTTGCGGCGGATACTGCGGCGGATATTGCGGATTGTGACCAAAGGCGGCGTCGGCTTCACGCGCATACGCCGAGCCGCTGCCGTACGCGGCCGCCGGCGCGGCGGCCTGGGCGTTCGGATCGGAGCGGCCTTCGGCGCGCGCCTTGAGGCTTTCGAACTGGCGTTCCAGATCTTCGATCTCGTAGGGCGCGACGGGATTCGTGCTGCCCGAAAGCCGTTCGACCACGCTGCGAAGCTGCGTTTCGAAGGCTTCGAGATCCTTCTCCAGCACCTCGTGACCGGCCGCCGTCGAGAGCTTCACGTCGAGCTTGAGCGAACGCACGCCATTGAGCAGGTCGGTGGCGCGCTTGAGCTGGTCGCGGCGGTCGTCGCCGGCCTTGGCGTCGTCGTTCGATTTCGCGCGGCGCAGCGTCCAGCGCAGCACTAGCGCGATGCCGATCACGACGATCGCAATGCCGATCCACATGCCGATGCCAGGACCGTGCCTGACCGGCGCGGCAGCGGCCATGGCGGCGGCGGGCGCAACGGATTGCGATTGCTGCGCGAACGGATTGCTTGCGCGGTTGGTGGTGACGCCACCGGCGCGCGCGGCGTCGGAGCGGATTTTGGCTTCGACCTGCGCGAAGCGCTGCGGCTGCGTGAAGCGCACTTGCGGGTCGAGCTGCTTCGCCTGCTGGACCTGCGTGAGCGCATCGGCGTAACGGCCTTCGCGGTTGAGCACCTGCGCGTACAGATAGTGCGCGCGTGCGTTGTCCGGATGCGCCTGCAGAACCTCGGTGAGACCCGAGTCGGCGCGTTGCCAGTCGCCTTGCGACATCGCGGATTCGATCTGCTGGACGCTCGGCACGGCAAACGCCAGGCCGCTCACGAACGCAAGCGAAGCGAAAACAGCGACAAGAAACTTTTTCATGTTGCAGGCCGGGCGGCTTGTCGCCCGTCTCCATGACAGTGTTACGTGGATGCGGCGCGCGAAGACCGCCGCGCCGCATCCGTCACGCGCGGCGCGTTACTGCGCCGGCGTATTCAGCTGCTTTTTCAGGGCTTCGAGGCGGTCGTCCACCGACGGGCCCTTGTTCAGCGCGGCGAGCTTGTCGTCGAGCGCCTTGCCGCTCGACGTGTCCGCCGAATTCAGACGGGCGTCGGAGCGGGCGTTCGACAGGTTCACCTTGTCTTCGAGCTTCTGAAAGTCCTGCGCAAGATTCTTGCCGCCGATGCCGCCGAGCGCGGTGGCCGCGACGTCCTTGGCCTGGGCGATCTGCTGCTTCGCCTGCAGGATATTCGAGCGCGCGTTGAGGTCGTTGCGGCGCGAGCGCATGTCGTCGATCTGCTGCTTCAGCTGGTCGACCGACGGTTCGAGCTTGGCAAGTTCCGCCGCGAGCGCGTCGCGTTCGGCTTCAGCCGTGGACTGCGCGCCGAGCGCTTCGCGGGCAAGCGCTTCGTCGCCCGATTGCAGCGCGCGCTTCGCGCCGTCTTCGTACTTCTTCGCCTTGTCGGCGGCCACGTCGCGCTTGCTTTGCTGCATTGCGACCTGCGCCTGGATCTCGACGAGCGAGTTCTCGGCTTTCGCAATGCTGTCGTCGAGTTCGCGCACGATCTGGCGCGCGTCGCGCGACGGGTCCTGCACGGAGTCGGCGGCATCGTTCAAGAGACCCTTGACCGTGCGAGAGATGGAGTCGAAAAGCGACATGTAATTCTCCGGTGAAATGAGATCGGCCCTACGTTTGGCGGGCCGCGATGCGGCTTGCGGCACGTGCGCGCGCCTCGCGTTCAGCTTACGCCGCTTTGGGCGAGCCGCGCATGCAGCGCGCAAATCGGGACGAAAGCGCCGATTGCAATAGCGCGAACGATTCACGCCGACACAATTGACCTTTCTTCACGTCGAGCCGCGTTTCATGCGTGGCCCAGCGCGCATCGCTCGCGGATATTACACCACGGGGTCTCTTAAAAGGGACTTAAAGGCACGGCGCGCAGAGGGCGCGCGGCGCGTGCATCGGCCGTCGCGTTGGCGTTCAGATTGGCGCGGGCGGGCGCCTGCTCAGGCGAACTTGCCGCCCTCGGGCGCGGGGCCATGGCGATGCGTGTCTTCTTCGTCGCGGTCGTCGAGCGTGCGACGCGCGAACGGCGTGCCGCTGAGCGGCTGCAGCGGTTCGTTATCGGCGAAATGCAGGTCTTGCGGAAGTGCGGCGTGGCTCTCCTGCGCGGCGCTTTCGGCGGCGGATGCCGCGAGGCGCGCGACCGCCTGCGCCAATTCGTGCGTGGCGTCGTGTTCGAGATGGACTTCGTGTTCCGCGTGTGTTTCGTCGGATGTCTGCGCGTGTTCGAGCGGCGCGTCGGTTTCGTGCGGCGCGTTCGCTTCGTCGCCGGCAGCGGGCCGTATGCCGGCGCGTCCCGGCTTCAGCGGTTTCGCCGCCTTGCGCAAGACCTGCGCGAGCGCGTCGGGCTGGCGCGGCGCGTTCAGACGGTCGACGATGCTGGCCGCCTTCACCTGGTCGCTGGTCGCGCTGAAGGCGATCACCGCGCGCCGCATGAGCTCGCTGATGCTGATGCCGAGCTCGTCGGCAGTGGCGGAGATCGCGCGTTTCTGCGCGGGGGTGACGAAGACCACGATGCGTTCGCTGGGCTTGTTCATGATCGGCTCGCCGATGGATCGGCGTCGGGGTCGGCCTCGAATGACCTCGGGTCCGGCGCGGGTGGGGCGGCCGTTACAGCAGCGCGATGGCCGCCGCTCGCGCAGGGGCGTGCAGCAATCTCTCCATGATAAGACGAGACGCGCGATGCGCAACGCCAAGCTGCGCGCACGGCGCTTGCGCATCGCGCAATGATCTATTGCGGATTGGGGCGCGCAGCGTCGAATGCGCGCGCCGATCTCCCATCGCTTCGACACTTTCTCCGCAGAACGCGTCAGATGGCGCAAACTGCCGTCACTGCACGGCATTCACGGTGAATAAACAGGTCGGCATGGGCTTGTCCAGGAAACTCTTACAAAAAAAGCGCGACCGCCCCCGCCCGAATTATTTAGAATGCGCTGTTACATTTCGCGTCGATGCAGCGCACAAGGCTTCATGGGCGGGCGTCACGCGAAAGGGTGATGAAAGATTCACCTTGCGACGGCGCGCGGAATTCGCGCGCCACGTGGCCGGACGGGGGCGTTGCCGGCCGCGTTACGGTACCGCGCTCGGGGCGCGGCGCCGTCACATGCCGCATTGGCGCCATGACGCCATGATCGAGATCTACGCGCGCTTGCCGCGCAGCCGCGGCGCAAACGAACGCGCCAATCATTCCAGTCATGCCTATCATTAAACGACCGCCTTCACCGCAGTACCCGAACGACGATCGGGAACCCTCCTTCAACCGTGGACGCGAGCCACAGCGCCGCGACGACGCGCGCGACGAACGGCCCAAACGCCGCTCGATCGGTGCGTCGATCGCGCTCGGCTTCTTCGGCCTGTTCGCTACGCTGGCCGTGGTGGGCGCGCTGATCGTCGGCTACGCGCTCGTCGTGATGGGCCCGCAGTTGCCTTCGCTCGACGCGCTTACGAACTATCAGCCGAAGGTGCCGCTGCGCATCTACACGGCCGACCACGTGCTGATCGGCGAATTCGGCGAAGAGCGACGTCAGCTCGTGCGCTTCGACGACATCCCCGACGTGCAGAAGAAGGCCGTGCTCGCGATCGAGGACTATCGCTTCTACGAACACGGCGGCGTCGACTTCGTCGGCATTCTGCGCGCAGGCGTGGCCGATCTGATGCACGGCGGCGCGTCGCAGGGCGCGAGTACGATCACGATGCAGGTCGCGCGTAACTTCTTCCTCTCGAGCGAGAAGACCTACACGCGCAAGATCTATGAAATGCTGCTGGCGTACAAGATCGAACGCGCGCTCACGAAGGATCAGATCCTCGAGCTGTACATGAACCAGATTTATCTGGGTCAGCGCGCCTACGGTTTTTCGGCCGCCGCGCGCGTGTACTTCGGCAAGGATCTCAAGGACATCACGCTCGCCGAAGCGGCGATGCTCGCGGGTCTGCCGAAGGCGCCGTCCGCGTATAACCCGATCGTCAATCCGAAGCGCGCGAAGATCCGCCAGGCGTACATTCTCAAGCGCATGCTCGATCTCGGCTACGTGACCCAGGCGCAGTACGACGAGGCCATCAAGGAGCCGCTGCACACGCGCACCGCTGGCACCGAATACAGCGTGCACGCCGAGTACATCGCGGAAATGGTGCGCCAGATGATGTACGCGCAGTACAAGGACGAAACGTACACGCGCGGTCTCACGGTCACCACGACCATCGACAGCGCCGATCAGAACGCCGCCTACGCCGCCGTGCGCAAGGGCGTGATGGATTACGAGCGCCGTCATGGCTATCG
This sequence comes from Paraburkholderia sp. Ac-20347, assembly GCF_017104805.1. Lineage (NCBI taxonomy): Bacteria > Pseudomonadati > Pseudomonadota > Betaproteobacteria > Burkholderiales > Burkholderiaceae > Paraburkholderia > Paraburkholderia sp. Ac-20347. The sequence goes on from NZ_JAAGPN010000024.1 coordinate 13,923, forward strand.
TGGTCCGGAAGGTTTCGTGCAACTGCCGCCCGCCGGCGACGACCGCGACCAGGCCATCGACGACGCACTGACCGATCACCCCGACAACGGCGACCTCGTCTCCGCGGTCGTGATCGACGCCACGCCGAAATCGGTGACGGCGCAACTGCTCGACGGCACGCAGATCACGGTGACGGGCCAGGGCCTGCGCTTCGTGGCGGCGGGTCTGTCGCCGCGCGCGTCGAACGCGCTGCGCATCAAGTCCGGCTCGATCGTGCGTCTGATCGCCGACGAGAAGAACGACTGGCAGATCACGCAGTTGCCGCAGGTGGAAGGCGCGCTCGTCTCGCTCACGCCGCAGGACGGTGCGATCCGCGCGTTGATCGGCGGCTTCGACTTCAACAAGAACAAGTTCAACCACGTCACGCAGGCGTGGCGTCAGCCGGGTTCGAGCTTCAAGCCGTTCATCTATTCGGCGTCGCTCGAAAAGGGTCTTGGACCGGCGACCATCATCAACGATGCGCCGCTGTATTTCCCGCCGAGCTCGCCGGGCGGCGACGCGTGGGAACCGAAGGACGACGATCAACCCGACGGTCCGATGCCGATGCGCCTCGCGCTGCAGAAGTCGAAGAACCTCGTGTCGATCCGCATCCTGTCGTATATCGGCACGAAGTACGCGCAGGATTACGTGACGCAGCGTTTCGGCTTCGACGCGGACAAGACGCCGCCGTATCTGCCGATGGCGCTCGGCGCGGGTCTCGTCACGCCGCTGCAGTCGGCGGGTGCGTACTCGGTGTTCGCGAACGGCGGCTATCGCATCAATCCGTATCTGATCGCCGAAGTCGACGACGCACGCGGCCAGCCGATCTCGCGCGCGCAGCCGCTGGTGGCCGGCCAGAACGCGCCGCAGACGATCACGCCGCGTAACGCGTACATCATGAACAGCCTGCTGCATTCGGTGGCCACGGCGGGTACGGGTGCGGGCACCAACGTGCTGCATCGCGACGACCTGCAAGGCAAGACCGGCACGACCAACGACGCGCACGACGGCTGGTTCGCCGGCTATCAGCACACGCTGGTGGCGGTTGCGTGGATGGGTTACGACCAGCCGAAGAGCCTCGGCAGCCGCGAGTTCGGCGCGCAGCTCGCGCTGCCGATCTGGGTCGACTACATGAGCAAGGCGCTGCGCGGTATTCCGCAGGAAGAGCCGCCGATGCCGCAAGGTCTCACGACCATCGGCAGCGAGCTGTACTACTCGGATATGACGCCGGGTGCGGGCTTCGTCTCGGCGATCGGCATGGATGCGGGCGTGCCGGCCGGCGCGGCCAGCGACGCGAGCGGCGCAACGGGCAGCATGGGTCCGGGCGGCATGACGCCGCCGAGCGTCACCACGAGCGAGAAGCAGCAGATCATGGATCTGTTCGAGACGAACAAGCCGTAACGCTGCGGTATTCGCTCAGGTTCGCCCCTTCACCTCATTAACACGGCACGTCGGCAACGACGTGCCGTGTTTTGTTTTGTGCGGACAATTCTCTTTGGCAACAAGGGTTTGGGTGGGTTGCCCAGGGCTTGTCCACAGGGACTTCAACAAAAACTGGGGATAAGTGCGGCGTGACAGCGAAAAGTCCCACAAACGTCTATCTGGCCCGCCAGGCGCTTGCCGAGCGCGAACGCGAGGACGGCGAACTGCACCGGACGATACGCGAGCTGTTCGAGGCGTGGCACGTAGTTGCGCATGCCGACAGCACAGCGAAGCACGCGAACGCCGTGCGGCGCATCATGGAGCAGCACCTTCTTTCACGATGCGGCGAGAGTCAGGTTCGCGCGTTCAAGGGCGATCATCTACGTGGTTGTGTGCGCAACATGTTTGACGTGGACAAGTACGCAACGGGCCTCGCCTTCCACAGCTGCACCAGCACCATGTAGGCGACGTGCGTGATACCTGATGCGCTGGCGAAGAACGGTAAATCGCTCACGGTTCATCTGTCCGACTTCGCGCTGCGGTTGCTGCGCGAACTGCATGCGCTCACGGGCCGCACGCCGTTCGTGCTGCCTCACCCGAAGGATTCGAAGTGGCCTGTCACAACGTCTGTGCTGCAAAGCAGCGATCCTTTCACGGCAGAGTTTCGGGCGGTGGGGGAAAAAGAAGCATCGGCCATCCGATGAAACAGTCTCATCGCTGCTCCTGTGTGGTGGCCCCGGGTCATGGCATGACCTGCGCCGCACGGGCGCCACGCTTATGCAGGTTTGCGGTGTGGACGAGCGAATCGTGGAACGCTGGCTGAACTATGCGTACTCGACACGGGCAAACCGTGCGGGATTGAACCACGGGTTGCTCGCGACGTACCAGCAGTACGACTACTGCAGTGAAATGCGTGCGGGCTGGGACGCGCTGGGCGAGTATCTGGTGGCGCTCGGTCCAATGCCTTGGCCAATTGCTACACCTGGTGAGGTCGTGGTGGCTAACGACGACTACGAACCGGCGCGGATTGTTGCTCTGTAGTCGAAATAATGGGGAATTTAATTTTATTCGACATTTACTGAATTGATTTTGATATATTTATATTAAATAATATATCTGCGATGGCGAATTGAATTAAATTGTCAATTTTTGTAGTTGGTAATGCGAATAAAATTGTTGGAAGGCTTGTCCGCTTCCTGCGTGGCGCACAGGAGGCCGGACTGGTAAGTCGTTCGGGAAATATCTACGACATCCCCGTCTCGCTGGTCCAGGAGCGTGCGGGGCTGAACCCGCGTGACTACGACGACCCGGCCGTAGCAGCGCAGATCGAGCGGTTCGCCGCTGCCTTCCTCGCCGGACGCAACGTGCCCCCATCGAGGTCGAATGGGAGGCGCGGCGCGTGGATTTTAGGTCGGCCGGACGATGGGCTGCATGAATGCGCACATCGTACTTCTTTTCACGACTACAGATCAGGACTACAGATTTCTTGCCTGACGGAATCCTGCTTAAAATTCAGACTAGGACGATAGCTACATCTCCACCGTCGCGTCACGATGCTTAAATGGGGTGCGATGTGTTGCGCCCTTGTGGTCAATCGCGCTGTTGTCTGCCTTTGATGTTGACGAGCGTAGTCATGCTGCGTGTGGTGATCCATGTCACAAAAACAAGGAAAAAACATTGGCAGTACAAATTCGCAATGTACTGACGAGGGTTGCGCCGCACACTCTTTCACTCTTCATCTCGGCGTGTGGAGGTAGTGGCAGTGATAACGCAGCCTCCAATTCGGGCCTAAATCAGGCTGAGACCGCGGAGGTCACGGCCGCAGCCAGTGCAGCGGCTACGGAAAATGTTTCTCCGGAAATCGGGAGGCGCTTACGCGCAGTGCCGTTACCAGACCTCAAAGTCGCGTTCATTCGAATTTATTGCGAATGCAGCTGATGTTCTTCATAAATATATGTTGATCTGGTAAATGAATAATTCAAACCCTTCGGTCCGCGCGGCTCCTTACTCAGAGCTACCGCTCCAGTTGGTACTGGAAAGACGCAGTGCTGGCGATTGGGAAGCCGTGGAACGGTTGTGCCTTGCGGAATTTGCCCGGAACCCTGGTAATGCCGAGATCGCGTGGCAACTTGCCAATGCGCAATGGCGAAGCTACGACCCGGCTGCTGCTGAGGCAACCATGCGGGCCGCAGATGCAGCCAACCCCGGTAATGGCAATGTCGTGGCTGCAATAGCGCTATTTGTGGCGGAACAAGGTCGCTATGGCGCGGCACGACGACTATACGAACGTGCCCTTGCGCTCAGTCAGTCGGCCTTGAACGCCTCCGTTGATCTCGCCGAACTCGAATTGCGCAACGGCGCTTGGAAGCGCGGATGGTTTCTGTATGAAGCGAGACTTTCGCGACAAGACCGGTCGCCGAAAAGTACTGTCTCTATCATGGAAAGAATTGCACCGCGATGGAGCGGTCAACCACTCAGTGGTCGGACGCTGTTGGTTTATAGCGAACAGGGCAGCGGCGATGACATTCAGATGGTACGCCTTCTTCCGATGCTTGCAGGACGTGTGCTGGCTGAAGGTGGTCAAGTTGTGTTGGCTTGCAGAAAAGCGTTGTTCCCACTCTTTGCTCGCCACTTTTCACCCTGTGTATCAATCGAGAATGGAGATCTAGGCCGGTTCGGCAAGCCGAGCTATTGTTTGCCGATGATGAGCTTACCGTTTGCGCTCGGTTTGAAACCCGAACAGGTACACGGGATTCCATATCTGTCCGCAAATATGGAGCGCGCACAAATATGGCGCTCCCGCGTAGGAGGCGCTAGCCCCTACCCAGCTAATTTGCAGGTCGGTCTAGTATGGCGTGGCAATCCGGATCATCGGCGTGACTTCCAGCGCTCCATGCAACTTGGCGATATAGAGCAGCTTTTTGAAGTATCAGGCGTGACCTTTCATCCACTTACGCCCGGATGCACGTCTTTACCTGGAGCCGTGCCGCATTGCGATCTAACGCGTTTTTACAGCGACGGTTTCGACGATGTAGCTGCCCATATGGCCGCGCTTGATGCGGTAGTCTCAATCGACAGCGCGCCATTGCATCTCGGTGGAGCCCTTGGCGTACCAGTCTTTGGAATGCTGGATCACGTTTCTCAGTGGGCATGGGGCACGGGCGAGTCGCAGCGCTGGTATAGCAGCGTTACGATGTTCCGGCAGCCGAGGCCTGGTGATTGGCGACCAGTCGTCGAACGTGTCGCCGCTAAATTGCGAGATCTGGAATCGGACCGGGAAACCGAGAATGAGTAAATTGGCGGATTATGAAACCTTTGTAACGTACCGCCAATCCAGTATCGAGATGATTTTTCGAGGAGCCAATGGCAGTTGCGATGCGATCTTGCTGCAATGGGATCGTGCGGTCGAATTCAGGAGGAGTTTTACTGACGGGCCGCGCCCAGGAAGCAGAAAAGAAGATTGATGAGATCCTTGGCCACATGCTAAATGGTGCGCTCTACAACATTCCTGGACTTGTTCGCGATCAGGCAGAACATATCGAATGGTCCAGCACCGCCTCAGGCTCGCTGTGTACGTACGCAAGGTCGAGTGTTTACGCTTTGGCAAATGTAATTTTATCGACTTCTGCCGACCGGGGAGACGCCGCAGAGGCCGGGCACTAAGCGTCAATGCGCAGAGCTTGTGGACTGGGAGGTAGCCTCGCGGCAGTTCCGCGCAGTATGCGAGGCGTCAAGGTCGGTGGCCCCGCGGGTGACAGTCAAGCGCAGAAATTACAGGCTATCAATATCGAACTACGAGCGCTTGGTGCGGGAGGGCGGCTGCGACCCGGTAACGCTCCCGCTGCCTCCGACACATACTGCCGATTTCTATCTTGAGACGGGGGCTGGGACCGATAGCACGTTGCTCGCGGGATTTCTATCGTGCTCCATGAACAGTTGCCGTGGCTGCCCTCATTGACGTCAACAGCAAGATCTACAAGCTGTAGCCTTATCACCGCACGCGTCGTGGGGAACGCCCGCACCGTCCCCGAGCTGTACGCAACGCAATCGACTACTCACTTGCACGAGCCGTGGACTTGTCACATGTCCTGTCAGTTCTTGGTGCCAGTTGCTGCTAACTTTCCTTATCAGCACGACAAACGTCTAATAAGTGCATTCCCCTCGTGTGGGGAATGAGGTTTCTCCTCAGATCAATGCGTGGGGAAACGTGGGGGAATAGACGAACGGAAGTCTCGGGGGAAATTTATTCCCCGGATTCCGTCCGCAGAGCCTTGCGGGCAGGCCTGAGCGATGCCGGACCGATGTTATGCACAGCCTTGTGAACAAAAACTGGGGATAAGTTGGCGCGCCAGCCGCATGCGCGCTCTACCACGCAACGGACATTCACGTCCAGGTCGAGGCGCTATACACACCGCTAACGCAGCATCGATCGATCAATCGCGGCCAACGCAACGCGAGATCGCGCAAAGTTTCACTTTGCACGCGTACAGTAGTGCGAAAGGTGTAAGCCGCATGAAACATAGACGAATAACGCTCGCACGGTCTTCGAATTTGGGATAGGCAAACGAAGGCACGTGATACGTTCACGTCTGCGTTACCACACGCGTTGAAACTGCAGGAGCGGCGAATGTATGAATGATGGATTGACACAATGTGATTGCTGCGACTACTTCGCGCTGTCTGTAAAGGGAGAGTGGGAAATCTGTCCCGTTTGTTTTTGGGAAGATGACCGACTAGGCGAAGTGATCGAAGCGGATATCAAATCCGGCGCGAACCATGGTCTGACATTGCGCGATGCCCGAGCAAATTTCCTTCTCCTCGGTGCCTGTTGCAGAGAGATGCTGCCACACGTCCTGCCCGCCGAGGCACGTGAGCGCTTGCGTTATGCTCCCCGAAATCTCTAAGCGGAGTAAAAGACCCCAAGACCAACAGATGTTTGAATATTCAGGAGCGAACATGGCAAAGCAGGTCGCAGGGGACCTCATGACGCCGATTGAAGGACGGTATGAGTGCGTTGGCGGTATCGAATCACTTGTGCTTGATGACGTCAGATATTTATTCGGGTTCGATTTGGCGAGGTCATATCCAAGCGCGGCTTGTATTGCCGCATACACGCGTTGTCAAGGTCTGGCCTTCCCCCGTTCTCCCGGACACATCAGCTAAGCTGCGAGACACCTGGCCGCGGGGGAACTCGCAGCGGCGACACGGCTCACCTGAATTCAGAAATTCCGTAGAGACTGCACCGGCATCGGCTGTCAGTCTGTTCGCTCTATTCGACGGAGACAGACAATGAAGCGATTCACGAGCTTGACCGTCCTGCTGCTTGCCACAGCCCCCGCCTTTGCTTCGACCTGCACCGAAGATCTGCTGGTCAACCGCGACGAAGGAAACCAGCGCTTCACCATGCAGTCGGGAGCGGTCTACGAAGTGCTCGCCGGTTATGAGACGAAGGACATGCGCTGGATGACGCCACAGGCTGTGACCACGTGCCTGCTTGCGGCAGGCGTTTCACAGCGCAACACGCCTGAGTACGAAATCATCAACAAGTACGATAACGAGTCGATGAGAGCGGCATTGCGCCGCGCGCCGAATCCGAGCTGATCACCAGCGCGTCTCCGGGGCGCGCAGCGCGGGCGACAGTTTTATCGGGTTACGTATTTCTGCTTCATCGAGCTACAGGCGATTAACTAGGGGAGCCGTTAAGCGCCGCCTTGATGTTCAGTACCGACGCTCCCTGCGCCGCGAGTCCGGCACGCGTACCCTTCAACGGCGTGCCGGTACGGACCATGAGCTTGACCAGCGCATCGACAGACGGCCCCTTGCCGAACTTCTGGCGAAGGACAGCGAATGCCCCGGCCACCTGAGGAGCCGCGAACGATGTGCCCCAAACGTAGAAGGAGCCAGAGTCCGCCCAGGGGGCAAGTACGAGATCACCACTCTTGAAGTCACCCGTTCCTACGGGAGCAAACAGGCTGACTCGCTGAGAGATGTTCGTGTAGTTGGTTGGCGTCGCAGGCGTCACGATGCTTGCCGCTCCTACGGGAATGACGTTGCTGCCGCAGTTCCATGTGCCGGTTCCGTTCACCGCATCGTTGCCAGCCGCCATCACCACGGCAACGCCCTTTTTCTTGAGCACGGCTGCCGCTGCGTCGATTCTGTCGCCGCCGCCGCCCGTCGCGCACGGCGACGTGCCTGCTATCGAGCTGCCGTTGGCGGAAATACTGACGGCGACAATTTTCGACCCGACATCCCCACGGAGCAGCAGCACCCTGTTGACGTAATCGAGCGCGTCCACGACTGAATTGATCGGCCACCCCTGCGAAACATTGGTACCCCTCCCGCCACCAACCTTGAGCGTGATGACATTCGCCCCCGGTGCCACGCCCGCATAAGTCATCTTGTAACCCCCATCCCACCGTAAGGTAGGCTGACCGACGACGATTCCCGCCGTGGCGGAGCCGTGGAAGTAATGACAATACTGCGGCTTTGACGGATTGTTCGTGTCGCGGCAGGTGTTGTTGGGCGCGTCCATAGGCTTCGATGACCCACTCAGCGAACTAAAAAAATAGCCCGCCGACGGGTTGCCAGGCAAGGGGCGGGGTATCCAGGCCGTAGTGTTGCAAAGGCTCGGAAACGTCGCGTTGAGCGCCTCACCAAAGCAGGCTTCGACAGGAATCTTGCTCTTGCCCTTCGCATCCTTGAATACCGGATTGCGGGTGTCGAATGCTCCGTCGATGACGACGACGATATACCCCGTTCCGTCGTATGTCTTGCCGCTGCTGGCCTTGTACGTGCCATCCAGCGAACCGCCGAGGTTATAGGGGATGGTCGCCGTCGAGGGCCATCCAGACGGATAGGCGAGCGCTCCGGTACTCGACATCATGACTGCGACCAGCAGGCAGGCGGACTTCACTGCACTTAATCTGTCGTCGTGCGGAGAATTCACGGGAATTTGCATGACTTTCCTGATTTATTTTTCGATGTTTGAGAGAGGGCGGCACGGAACGTACCGGCGTCAAGCGTAGGAGGGGAAGGGACGTCTTCACCATGAGAAATATCTGAAATCGAGGTAGAGATAACCGTATGCGCAATGATTCAGTGACCAGGCATCCTATGTATCTACACTGGCGCGCAGAGCGCTCCTATACTCAGTTTTCCAACCGAAAATTTCCCGTTACCAATGAAACCGCATTTTCAAACCCTGCGCTGTGGTGCATTTACCATTCTGGCGGCCGTGTTCCTCAGTGGCTGCGGCGATGGTGACGGCGGTCCAACCGCCGTCACCACCAGCGTTTCCACACAGGCTGCTTCACCAGTTGAGCATGCTGAACCCGACATCAGCGCAAAGAGCGAAAACCGATCTGCTGAGACAGTCGGCGCGAAAGACACCGACGGCGAATCGGCAAACACCTCGGAACCATCCAGCTCGCCCATCGAGCACAACTATGGCAGGGTCACTGCGGACGACGGCGTGCACGCAGAACCGTGACGGTCAGACCAACCGCCGCTTGCTCACCCGCACCCGCGAGCTGTCGATCGCTTCTTCTTCCGGTACCACGTGGGCGACGTGCAGGCACAGATACCGGAACGCCTCGCATAGGTGGCTCGTTGGCCCTTGCACTGGCTCGTTCGCATTGCCAGTCCCGTGATCGTCGTCGCGCACAGCGTGCGGTGGAAATAGCTACGCCCAGCCCGTCGACGAGCATGGCGCATTTAGGATGAATCACGCACCCGTGGCGCCTGTTCAGCACGCGCGCAACGGCCGCCTTGCGCAGCCCGAAGCAGTTGGTCGCTGCGGGGATCGCACGGATCTGGTAATGCAGCGTGGCGAGCGAGTTCGCGTAGTAGTCGGGCAGCAGGTCCGGCAGATTCTCGGCCTCGAGGTTCAGACAGTAGCGCGGCGGTGCGCCTTCGGCCTCCACGGCCCGCTCGCTCTCGCAGATCACCGCTGCGGGCTGAAGGAACAGCTCCTGCGTCGGGGTGAAGATGCGCCCGACCAGCAGCTCGATCGCGCGCATCGGCTTGCCCTCGACAAACTTCCTGTAGACCCAGTGCGCTCCCCACGAAAATATTGAGACGTGAGCCAGCAGGGCAGCTCGATAATGAGTTTCCTCATCTCAAGGAGTATCGCAATGGACATCCGTTCGTTCGAGTTGCACAAACTGGCGCGCGTTGTTTTGAGCGAGTTAGACGCAAGGCGTCGGCTTGACGCCAAGAAAAATGGCGTTAGCTCTGAGGCAAGCCGCAATTTGCGCAATCCTGCTGTTTGCCTTTACGCCGTGGAGATCTCCAATCGAACAGGTCTCCATCCTTTGAACGAGTCGGACTACGTAAAGCTCCAGGAGCACCTAGAGTCAAAGCACAGTGTCAGAGTCACGACGATCCCGATTGTTAGTGATGGCTCAAATATAATTGCTGGCTTGATAGTTGAAAGCATCGCGCCGAGCATTCCGCCGCAATTTCACTCGCTGACACACCTGCAACGCGCGAATCGGGACGATCTGTCCGCAGCACCATGACAAGCCATCAGGGAAGATCCGCGTGTTGACACCTCCCGTGATCGACAGCACGACGCAAGCCTCATCCTCCCCGTCACGTGCTACATCCCGCGTTTGCCCTGGGCGATGTTGAAGATCACGCGCACGCCGCCCTCGACGTTGTCTTTCTTCGTAGCGGGATTGAGCAGGGTATAGCGCGCCAGAGACTCGAAGATGCGACGGCAGCAACGCTGCATCGTTCTTTGTTTCCTTGGCCAGCCCGTACACATCGGGCAACAGATCCTCGGCCAGCGCGCGCGAGCGCAACAAGAAACCCGCCGCGGCCCCGTGTTCCCTCAACTGGCAGCGCGCATCGCGCAGCGCCGCCGGAAAAAGCGGGCGTGCGAAGTTGCTCCCCGAAATGTTCGAGCGATACACCGTAGATGTCGAGAGTCTCGCGCATGGGTGCCACGCGCAGCACCCGATCGAAGGCGAGGGCGCCCCACTGCGCTTTGTCAAAGACGACCGGCGCAAGTTCGCCATCAGGCTCATCCACGGCGCTCTCCCTTCAGCTCGTTGAGAAACAGGCGCAACGCGACATGCACGATCTGCTGCATGGGCCGGTGCGTCGCGCGCGAGATCGCAAGCATCTCGTTCAGCAGTTCCCGCGGCAGCTACTGGCGGTAGGAAGTATTGCGGTATCGGCCGGCCATCGGGTTTCCCTGTCGTCCTGGCGTGCGCTACAAGTGACTTGTTCCGCACGCTCAGAGATCGAGCACATCGGCGCTCAACAGCCTCGCGCGGATCAGCTTGTGATGCGCACAGGCCAGCAGATCCGTGGCACTCGCAGGCGGGGCTCCGTGGGTAAGCTCTGGAGATCGAATCTAACTCGCTGATCCGCATCGCGTTTTTCGCTTGCGTGCAGCGCGAGGCAGATTGCGGCTCAAAACACGCTGTCGTATCGCAGACCGAATGTTTGGCTATGCGACGTACGCGAGAACATCAAGCCCCAGTGTGTGAGCCACGCGCCCGTGAGCGCACCGAGCGCGTCCGCGAACAGGTCCTTGTACGAGAAGCCGTCGGTGCGGCAGGTGCCGTCGAACGTCTCTTTCAGCAAGCCCGGCACCGTCCCGATCAATGTGCCGTAGATCACCGGATGTCCGCTATCGCGCGCGAGCCAGCCGCCGATTGCGCCGAACGGCGCGGACAGGCCGAAGTGTTCGAGCTTGTCGGTGCCGGTCCAGCTGTCGTGATTCTGGAAGCGAAAGCCGCCGCGCGAGCCGGCGCAATCGATGCTCGCATACGCCGCCTGACTGACGGCGATCAGCAGGGCCAGCGAGATCGTGTATCGGAAGAAGGCAGTCATGGTCGTCATGCTCGAGGTTGTGGTCCGCGGGCGCGGCCATGCATGCCATCCGACGATGCACGGCCCACGCCACTAAACGCTCCGATCAATGGTTATTTTCATCAGGATGACTAACAAATTATTCTGCGATGACCTGATGTGCCGGGGAGTGTAGCAGCCCCATCCCAAAAAAAGTCTTGCGATTTTTCTGTCAGAAAAACGTGAAAAGCGCCTGTTTCAGGCGCTTTTCAACGAATCATGCAAAACGATCGGGATGTATCAGTCGCTGGCCGAAGAGGACGAAGCAGCGACATCGGCGGCCGCTTTCGGAGAAGAAACGGGATTGTCCGACGGCGGGGTGCCCATCGCCTGGAACAGTGCCGCTGTGTCGGACAGACGCGCGCCGCGATAGCGGATCTCGTCGAGACGCGCATTGCGCCATTGCTGCTCGCTTTGGCGCACGGCGTAGTAGGGTAGCGCGCCGAGCTTGTATCGCGCGTTGGTGTCGTCGTAGACGCCTTGCGCGGCCTGCGCCGAGGTGCTCGCCGCGTCGAGCGCCTGCGCGTCGTGCTCCAGCGAGGCGAGCCGGTCGGCGACATCCTGGAACGCCGCCAGCACGGTCTGCCGGTACGACGCGTTGGCCGCGTCATAGGTCTGCAGCGCCGCGCGCCGCTGCGCGACCAGCGCGCCGCCGTGGAAGATCGGCTGCGTGAGCGAGGCGCCGATCGCCCACAGCGCGCCCGCGCCCGACGTGACCACCGGCCAGCTGAAGCCCGCCTGGCCGAGGCCCGCCGACAGCGTGATGCTCGGGAACATCTGCGCCGTCGCCGCGCCCACGTCGGCGGAAGCGGCGATCAGCGCCGCGCTCGCGGCCTCGATGTCGGGACGCGTCTTGAGCAGCTCCGACGGCACCACGACCGGCACCTGCTGCGGCAGATGCAGGCTCGCGAGATCGAGATCGGGCGGCGCATTGTCGGGCGTGCGGCCGAGCAGCACGGCGAGCGCGTGGCGCATCGCCGTCCATTGCTGACGCAGCCCCGGCAGGTTGGCCGCAAGCGACGCCGCGCTCTGCTGCGCATTCAGCAAATCGGTGTGCGACACGGCGCCGAGCGCATAGCGTTTCTGCATTTCGTCGGCTTGCGCGTTGGCGAGCGCGATCAACTGCACGGTCGTGTCGATCTGCGCATGCAGCGTGGCCGCGCCCAACGCACTCGCGACGATGTTGGCCGCGAGCGCGCGTCGCGCCGATTCGAACTGGAACACCTGCATGTTCACGCGCGAGGCGAGCGCCGCGTTGTTCAGGCGCGTCGCGCCGAACAGGTCGAACGAGTAGCGCACCTCGACGAGGCCCGCGAACACGTCGTACTGAAGCTTGTCGATGCCGAGTTGCGGAATGCCGGGCGCGCGCTGGCGTTGCGCAGTGCCGAGCGCATCGACGGTCGGCAGCATCGAACTGCCGATCTGGCCGCGCAACTGCTCCTTCGCGGCTTGCAGGCTGTGATCGGCCGCGGTGAGGTTCGGGCTGTTCGCGAGGCCTTCCTCGACGAGCGCATCGAGCTGCGGCGAATCGTAGAGCGTCCACCATTGCGGCACCGGCTGGGCGCCCACATCGAACTGCTGCGCGACGCCTTGCGCGGCGACCGTCTGTGCCGGTTGCGGCTCGGCGCCGTAATGCGCGGGCTGTGGCATCGCGGGCGGCTTGCCGTCCGGTCCCCAGGAACAGGCGCTCGCGAGCAGCGCGGCCAGCGCCGCCGCGCTCATGCGCAGGCGCGAGGCAGCGGCCTTGCGCCGGACCGCGCGTCCCGCATCGCCCATCTTCGTCGGCGTGGACATGTTCATGATGCCTTCCCCGCGTTCGCTTGAGGCTGGTCGGTTTCGCTGCTGCGCACGCGGAACGCGGTCGCGTACAACGCGGGCAGGAAGAACAGCGTGAGCACCGTGGCGCTCGTGATGCCGCCCATCAGCGCCGTGGCCATCGGCCCGAAGAAGTTCGAGCGCACGAGCGGAATGAGCGCGAGCACGGCGGCGGCCGCCGTCAGCATGATCGGGCGGAAGCGCCGCACGGTCGCGCCGACGATGGCGTCGAAACGCGGATGCCCCGCGCCGATATCCATCTCGATCTGATCCACGAGAATCACCGAGTTGCGCATGATGATGCCGAACATGGCGATCACGCCGAGCATCGCGACGAAGCCGAACGGCTCGTTGAACAGCAGCAGCGCGACCGCCACGCCGATCAGCCCGAGCGGCGCCGTGAGCACGACCATCATCACGCGCGACAGACTTTGCAGCTGGATCATCAGCAGCGTGAGCACGGCGATCACGAGTATCGGCAACTGCGCGTAGATCGACGTCTGGCCTTTCATACTTTCCTCGACCGAGCCGCCCACTTCGATCCGATAACCCGTCGGCAGCGTGGCCTGGATCGACTTGAGCGTCTTCTGCAGTGCGTGCGTGACGTCGATGCCTTGCGCGCCCTGGCGCACGTCGGATTGCACGGTGATGGTCGGCTGCCGGTCGCGCGACCAGATCACGCCGTATTCGAGCGTGTTCTCAAGGTGCCCGAGCGCGCCGAGCGGCACCGCGCCGTTCGGCGTGGGCATGGCGAGCGAGAGCATGCGCGCGGGATCGACGCGCTCGTTGGGCGGCGAGCGCAGATCGACGCTGATGAGCTTGTCGCGCTCGCGATACTGCGTGACGGTGTAGCCGGAGTAGGTCATCTGCAGGAAGTTGGCCACGTCCTGCGAACTCACGTTGAGCGCGCGCGCCTTCTGCTGATCGATCTCGAAGTGCAGCGAGCGTTCGGCCGGTTCGTCCCAGTCGAAGCTGACGTTTTCAGTGCGCTTGTCGGCGCGCATGGCCGCGGCCACGCGATCGGCGATGCCGCGCACGGTCGCGATGTCGTCGCCGCTCACGCGGAACTGCACCGGATAGCCGACGGGCGGCCCGTTCTCCAGCCGCGAAAGACGCGTGCGGACCGCCGGAAAATCGTTGCGCAGTTTGGTTTCGAGCCATTCGGCCAGCTTCTCGCGATCCTTCACCGACTTCGCCGTGATGACGAACTGCGCGAAATTCGGCTGCTGCAATTGCTGGTCGAGCGGCAGATAGAAACGCGGCGCGCCGGTGCCAACGAAGTCGATCGAGTGATCGATTTCCGGTCGGCCCTTGAGCGCTTCTTCGAGCCGCTTCGTCTGGCGCAACGTCGCGTCGAACGATGCGCCTTCGGGCAGCCGCACGTCGACGAGCAGTTCGGGGCGATCGGAACTCGGGAAAAACTGCTGTGGGATCAGCGTGAAGCCCGCGAGCGCGACCACGAACAGCACCAGCGTGAGCCCGAGTACGACGAAGTTGCGCTCGATGCACCAGCCGATCCAGCCGCGCAGCCGATGGTAGAAACGCGTGTCGTAGATGTCGTCTTCGTGATGCTCGTCGTGCGGCGCGTTGGCGTCACGTTTGCGCTCGGGCAGCAGGCGATAGCCGAGCAGCGGAATCAGCACCACGGCCGCGAACCACGACGCGATCAGCGCAATCGCCGACACCTGGAAAATCGAGCGCGTGTATTCGCCCGTGCTCGACTTCGCCAGCACGATCGGCAGGAAACCCGAGACGGTGACGAGCGTGCCGGTTAGCATCGGGAACGCCGTGCTCGTGTACGCGAAGGCGGCGGCGCGCGTGCGGTTCCAGCCTTGCGCGAGCTTCACGGCCATCATTTCGACCGAGATGATCGCGTCGTCGACGAGCAGGCCGAGCGCGAGCACCAGCGTGCCGAGCGAGACCTTGTGCAGGCCGATATCGAACAGAAACATCACGAGCGCGGTGATGGCCAACACGATCGGAATCGTGATGACGACCACCATGCCCGTGCGCACGCCGAGCGAGACGAGGCTCACGACCAGCACGATGCCCACGGCTTCGGCCACGGCTTCGACGAAGTCGTCGACGGAGTGCGAGACCGCGTCGGGCATGCTCGACACTTCGGTGAGCTTGAGGCCCGCGGGCAATTCGGCGCGCAACGCATCGACGCGCTGATCGAGCGCCTTGCCGAGCCGGATCACGTCGCCACCGGGCTGCATCGTGATACCGATGCCGAGCACGGCCTTGCCGTCGTAGCGCATCTGCGTGGCGAGCGGGTCGTCGTAGCCGCGCCGGATCGTGGCGATGTCGCCGAGCCGGAAGTTGTGGCCGTTCACGGTGATGAGCGTGTCGGCGAGCGCCTTGAGGTCGGTGAACTGGCCGCTCGGTCGCACGAACACGCGGTCGTCGGCGGTGGTGAGCGTGCCCGAGGCCGCGACGCTGTTCTGCGCGCCGATCACCTGGCCGATCTGCGTGGGCGAAATGCCGAGGCGCGTGAGCTGCGCGTTCGGAATTTCGATGTAGATGCGCTGGTTCGGGTCGCCAAAATAATCGACCTTGCCCACGTCCTTCACGCGCAGCAGTTCCTCGCGCAGCTTGTCGGCGTAGTCGTGCAGTTGCGCGGGCGAGAAGCCGTCGCCTTCGAGCGTGTAGATGTTGGTGTAGACGTCGCCGAATTCGTCGTTGAAGAACGGGCCTTGCACGCCTTGCGGCAGCATCGGCGCGACGTCACCGACTTTCTTGCGCACCTGATACCACGTTTCGCGCACCTCGCTGACGGGCGCGGAATCCTTCATCGTGAAGAACACCAGCGACTCGCCCGGACGCGAATAGCTGCGCAGGAAGTCGATATACGGCGTTTCCTGGAGCTTGCGGCCGATGCGGCTCGTGACTTCGTCCTCGACCTGGCGCGCGGTCGCGCCGGGCCAGAAGGTCTGGATCACCATCACGCGGAACGTGAAGGGCGGATCCTCGGACTGCGAAAGACGCGTGTACGAGAGCGCGCCGAAGATCGTCGCGAGCGCGATCACGAAGATCACCAGCGCCTGATGGCGCAGCGCCCAGGCGGACAGATTGAAGCGGCCTTCCTGATGATCCGCGCCTGGCTCGCGGTCGTGTTCCTGCTCGGGCACCTCGCTCATGACGCGAAGTCCTCGGGATGCAGCGGCGCAATCGGGCGCACTTTTTCGCCGGCGGTAACCGTGTGCACGCCTTGCACGACGACGCGCTCGCCGTCCTTGAGGCCGTTCGTCACGGTGATGGTGCGCGCGTCGTAGCGCGAGACGCTCACGCGGCGCAGTTGCAGCACGTTGTCCGCGCCTTGCACGATCCAGAGCGCCGGCGCGTTGCCGTCGTGGAAGAGGGCGGTGGCCGGGACCGTGTACGCGTCCTGGGGCGCGTTGTTCGCAGCGTTATTCGGCGCCAGCGCGATGTTCGCGGTCATGCCGAGACGCACGTCGGCGTCGGGATGTTCGAGCGTGAGCTTCACGCGCCACGTGCGGCTTTGCGGATCGGCGGCGGCCGCGAGTTCGCGCACTTTCGCGGCATAGCGGCGGCCTGGCAGCGCGGGCAGTGTGACCTGGGCCGTATCGCCCGTGCGCAGGCCCGCGATGGCGTTTTCCGGCAGATCGCTCACCACGTCGATCTCGCCGGTCCAGGCCAGTTGATAGACGGCTTGCCCCGCCTGCACGTTCTGGCCGGTGTCGGCGTTTTCGGCGGTGATGACGCCCGCGTGGTCGGTGACGAGCTGCGTGTAGCGGCGCTGATCCTGCGCGAGCGCGAGCTGCTGTTTGGCCTGATCGCGCTGCGCAAGCGCCGACGCGTACGCGTCCTGGGTCTGCTCGAACTGCGCGCGGGCGATGAGATTGGCTTGCGACTGCGCGGTGTCGCGATCGAGCTGCTGCTTGGCGAACACGTAGCGATGCGCGGCGGCGTCGTACTGCGCCTGCGCGCTCGCGACGTTTTTGTCGTAATCGCCCGGATCGAGACGCGCGAGCACCTGGCCGGGCTTCACGCTGTCGCCCAGACGCACGTTGCGCTCGATGATCTTGCCGTTCACGCGGAACGACAGCGGTGTGGCGTTGCGCGACTGCACGGTGCCCGGATAGCTGGCGCTCGCGCCGTGCGCGTCCGGATGCACCGTCATCGACACGACGGGACGCGGGCCAGGCGCGGCGGCCTCGTGCTTGCCGCAGGCCGCGAGGCCCGCGAGCGCGCAGCACGCGGCGACGCCCGCCAGGCGGCGGACGGCCCGGCGCAGAGTGGAAGGGGATTCGACGAAAACGGGGCACTGCCCGCGCATCCTGCTCGATGCGCCACGACCGCAACGATTCACTTGGACCTCGACACGCCTGGAACGCGCGCCGGGCCGGATCGAATGCACCGGACACGCCGCGCCGCCGCTGAGTCTGTCCGCGCGTGGCGCGGGACGCGCCTCGATGTCTCCTCCGATGCGCGTCAACTGATCTCAGATGATGGTTTGCATTCTAATACAACGTTGTATCTGAATACACGATTGAATCCGAGGAATGATTCAGTGCTAGACTTCGGCGATCGCCTTTCCATCCGGGACGCATCGTTCCGGCGACGTTTTCCATCGAGGTCCCCACCTCGTTTCTCGCATCGTTATCGACACGCCATGGCACGCCAGACCACCGGGCGCAAGCGCCTTACCCGCGAAGAAAGCCGCGACCAGACGCGCGAGCGTCTGCTCGACGCCGCGCAGGCCATGTTCATGAAGAAGGGTTTCTTGGGCGCGAGCGTGGAAGACATCGCGGTCGCGGCCGGCTACACGCGCGGCGCGTTCTACTCGAACTTCGGCAGCAAGGCGGAACTGCTCGTGGTGCTGCTGCGGCGCGATCACGAAGCGATGGAAGGCGAGCTGCGTTCGATCTTCGAGACGCCCGCCACGCGCGAGGAAATGGAAGCGCGCGTGCTGACTTTCTACAGCCGCTTGCCGCAGGACAACAAGATGTTTCTGCTGTGGGTGGAAGCCAAGCTGCTTGCGGCACGCGATGCGCGTTTCCGGGCACGTTTTAACGCCTTCATGAAAGAAAAGCGCGAGCGGCTCGGTGCGTATATCGCGGAGTTTTCGGCGCGCGTCGGCACGCCGGTGACGATCGCGCCGGACCTCATGGCGCTCGGGCTGATGGGCCTGTGCGACGGCGTGCAGTTTCTCGCCACGGCCGATCCGCAGCACGTGACGCCGCCGGTGGTGGAGGAAGTGCTGGGCCGCTTCTTCGCGCGCGTGGTCTTCGGACGCGACGCCTGACGCGTGCGCGCGGCAAGCCTCAGATGCCGAGGCCAGGGCCGTAGTTGCTGCCGATGAGCTCGGTGACCGAGGCCACGTCGCGGTAATCCTGCTCGGGCATGCCGTCGAGAATCGCGAGCACTTCGTTGCTGGCGCCCGCCGCGCGCGCGGCGTCCACGAGATCGTCCTTGTTGGCGGGCCAGCGCACTTCGCGCAGGACGTCGGTGAACTGGAGGTCGATCGGCTCTTCGGGGATGCGGGAGGCGGACATGCGTCGAATCCTTGCTGAACGGGCTGAAGTGTCGGAAAGCGGTTTTACAGGCGATTTGTGGATACGGCCCGGCCGTCCGGCCGGAGCCGATCAGATACACGTTTCGGTCCACGGGCGTTGCGGATCAAGCATACACAATCCACATCCTGGCCCGCCGCAGGGTGCGCGACCGCCCGTGCAAGCTCGCGCGCGAGCGCGGCTCAGGTCTGCAGATGCACGTCGGGCGTGAGCGCGTGATCGAGACGGTGCGATTTGGGCAGGGTCAGATATTCCCAGCGCTGCGTGCTCGTGGCGGCGGGCACGTCGGGCGCGGGTGGCGCCACGGGCACGTCGGCCATCGGAGAGCGTGTGGACGGCTCCATCGCGTGTGCGCTGGCGCGGTCGATCTGGGCATCATGCGTGTGCACCGGCGCGGCAAAACACGACGCGGACAGCAACACAGTGGTCAACAGCGTCGAGGTTTTCATCGCTCGACCTCCTTTCCTCATGCGGCCCGAAGGCCACAGCAAGTGCCGTACCGCGACGGTGCGCACCTGCGTCCGTGCGATGCGGCGACCGCGTGCCGAAGGCGGGCGATGATGGCAAACATCATGGCCAAACCCGCAGCGAGCGGCTCAGCGCGGCGCGTGCGAACGGCGGGCGAGGCGGCCTGTGCGACGACGGACCGGCTGGAGAAACCGGCTTTGACCGCCGGCCCGCGCACACGCGCGAGCGACCTGCTCATAATGGCAGCAAAAGCCTGCGCGCGTCGCGAACGCGCGTGCTTTTTTTCATCGGTCGATCGGCAATAAGCGATGGGCGCGCGGCTTCAGCGCTCGGCGTTCAGCCGCTGATACGCGTCGAGCAGCGACGTCTTGTAGACCACGCCCGCGAGCTTGGGCTGCTGCGCGCTTTCGATCACCGGCAGGCGCTCGCCCTGAAACGACATGAAATGCTGCAGCGCAACGGCGAGCGGCATATCGGGCGTCAGCACGTCGAACGAGGCCTTGAGGTAGTCGCACGCGTGCTTGTTCGAGGTATCGCGCTTTTGCAGCAAGTCGTTCGTGATGTCGGCGAGCGCGACTGCGCCGAGGAAGCGGCCGTCGTCGTCGGTCACATAGAGATACTTGACCGGATATTCGAGGAACACGCGCGTCATTTCCTGCACCGTCGCTCCGGCGCGCACGACCGTGTCGGCGGGGCGCACGAGCTCGCGCATCTGCGTGGCGCGCAGGCGCAGGCGCTCGGCTTCCTCGCGATTGCGGTGCAGCGTGATTTCGTACATCGACTTCTTGCCGGTCGCGCGCGCGACGAAGTACGCGACCACGCAGGACAGCATCAGCGGCAGCACGACCTGATAGCTCAGCGTCATTTCGAAGATCATCAGGATCGCCATCAACGGCGCCTGGGTCGCGCCCGCGAGGAAGGCGCCCATGCCGACCATCGCATACGCAAACGGCGCGGAGGTGCCGTGCGGCCACAGCGCGTGCATGCCCTGGCCGAACAGACAGCCGACCACCGCGCCCATGAACAGCGTCGGCGTGAACACGCCGCCGACCGCGCCCGAGCCGACCGTCGCCGCCGTCGCCATCAGCTTGAAGACGAGCACGGCCGCGAGCGCGGTCCACGTCCACGGCGAATGCAGGATCGAATTCACGACGCTGTAGCCGTTGCCCCAGACTTCGGGCGTCCACACCGAAATCACGCCGCAGACGAGGCCGCCGAGCGCGAGTTTCGCGGGCAGCGGAATCGCCAGCTTGCCGAAGCCCGCCTTGGCGACGTCGAGCAGCGAAAGAAAACGCGGCGCGAGCACGCCGCACAGCAGCCCGAGCGCCACGAACAGCAGCACTTCGATGCCCGTCACGGGCGGAAACACCGGCATCTCGTACGGCGGCTTGTAGCCCGCGAACTCGCGCATGGTGATGTTCGCCACCACGGACGAGACCACGATCGGCCCGAAGCTTTCCATCACGATCGAGCCGAGCACGATTTCGGTGACGAAGAACGCGCCCGCGATCGGCGCGTTGTACGCCGAGGTGATACCGGCCGCCGCGCCGCAGGCCACCAGCAGACGCAGGCGCTGCGGATCGAAGTGCACCCAGCGGCCGATCAGCGAGGCGGCCAGCGCGGCGAGTTGCACCATCGGGCCTTCGCGGCCGATCGAGCCGCCGCTCGCGATGGTGAACAGCGACGAAACGCTGCGCCAGATGCTTTTGCCGACCGGCATCACGCCGTCGCCGATCGCCACGGCTTCCACGTAATCGGTATGGATCGGCTTGCTGCCGCCGCCCGCCGCGTCGCCCGCCGTGCTGCGTTTGGCGACGAGCAGCAGACAGCCCGCGATGAAGCCGCCCGCCGCGGGCAGCCAGATGCGCGTGTGCCACGGCAGACGGCGCGCCATCTCGACGAAGCTGCCTTCGCTGCCCGTGAAGAGAATCTGCAGATGCGCGATGCCTTCGCGAAACAGCACGGTCGCAAAAGCGCCGGCCACGCCGACGATGACCGACCAGATCAGCATCGTGTGGGCGTCGGAGAGGCGAAAGAGATCGCGGGCGCGGGTGCGCAGTTTCAGCAGGAATGACAGCACGGCAGGCAGGCGGATTGAACAGGTGAACAGGATCGCACGCGCGCGGGGCGGCGTGCGTGCGAAAGCGTCGATATGGCGAGGATAACGTCGCGGCGGCGCGCAGGCGTTGCGAACGCCGGGGCCGCACAGCGCGCGGCCTGCGCTGCGTCAGCCCGAATGCAGGTGCGCGCACGCACCCGACCCGGGAAGCCCGGGCAGGCGTTCAGCGCACGGCGTGGTCGAGTTCCGGGTAGTGCCGGAAAATGCCCGTCTCGTTGAACGGCAAACGCCGCTCCGAAGTCAGATACGCGGCGATGTGCGGGCGCGCCGCCACCGCGTCGTGCAGCGCGACCACGTGCGGATAGTGATCGGCGAAATGTTTCGTGGCCTTCGGAAACGCATAGCGCAGCCCTTCGACGATCTGGAACATCGAAAGATCGACGTAACTGAGCGCGTTGCCGACCATGTGGCGCGGCCCGTCGGGATTCTGCGCCAGCACGCGCTCGAAATAGCTCATGAATTTCGGAATGCGATGCGCGATGAAATCCTTCGCGCGCGCTTTCGCCGCGTCCTTCTGGTCCTCGTAATAGAGGCCGCTCGCGATCGGATGATGCGTGTCGTGCGCCTCGGTCACCAGATCGGCGATCGTCAGTTGCAAGCCGTTCGCAATGATCCGCAGACCCTCGTCGCGCGGCGCGAGCTTGAGCTTGGGCCCGAGGTAGAACAGGATGTTGGCCACGTGCGGCACGATCAGCTCGCCGTCCTTCAGGAACGGCGGCGCGTAGGGCGGATACGGGTCGTCGCTGTCCAGTTCGGCCATCATCGCGCCGATGCCCTCGCCATCGTCCTTCGAGCCGCGCGCCACGTCGATATACGGCGCCTTCGCTTCTTCCAGCGCGAGCCGCACGAATTCGCCCCGGCCTTGCAGGCCGTCCCAGTAATACAGTTCGTATGCCATCGGTCGTCCCCCTGGTCGAGCCGCCGCCCGAGCGTCCGGCGGCAGTGGACAGTATGGCCCGCAACCGGCGCGCCTGGATTGCGCGTGCCCCCGGCGCATGAACGCCAAAAGCCCCGCGACGGGCGGGGCTGACGGCGCTGATGGCGCTGACGGGACGGGCGGCGCGGGCGGCTCCCGCTCGGCCTCGGATCATGCGCGGGTCATCCGAACAGACGCTGCACGCCCCAGGTGATCGCGAGGCCGCCGAGCGTCAGCCACACGTAAAGGATGAAGCCCGTCGTCAGCGCACGCGGACCGGCCTGGCGGATCTGCGAGACGCGCGTTTCGATGCCGAGCGCGGTCATGGCCATCGTGAGCGCGAAGGTGTCGAGCGTGTTCAGCGTCGAGGTGGTCGCTTCGGGCAGCACGTGCAGCGAATTCACCACGACCAGCGCGAGGAAGCCGAGCGTGAACCAGGGCACCGCGAGCTTGCGGGCGCCGTGCTGCGCTTCGTCGTGCGCGCCGTGGGTCTTGCTGGCGACGGCCTGACGCGCCGAGCGGTTCAGCCACACGCCGAGCACGAGCAGCACCGGCACGAGCAGCATGACGCGCGTCATCTTGACGATGGTGGCGATGTGCGTGGCCTCGGGGCTCACGTTGCTCGCCGCGCCCACGACCTGCGCGACTTCGTGGATCGTGCCGCCGAAGAACAGGCCCGCGCCGACCGTGTCGAGATGGAGCCAGCCCGCGCGGTAGAGCAGCGGATAAAGGAACATCGAAAGCGTGCCGAACAGCACCACGCTGCCCACGGCCATCGCGCTCTTGTGCGGCTTCGATTGCAGCGTCGACTCGAAGGCGAGCACGGCGGCCGCGCCGCAGATCGCGCTGCCAGCCGCCGTCAGAATGGCGGTGTCGCGATCGAGCTTCATGACTTTCATGCCGACCCACGTGCCGATCACGAGCGTGCTCACGACGATGACGACCGACTCGACGAGCCCCGGCACGCCCACCTGCGCGATTTCCTGCAGACTCACGCGCAGCCCGAAGAAGGCGACGGCGATGCGCAGCAGCTTGCGCGCCGAGAAGTTGACGCCCGCGGCCCAGCTTTCGGGCATGCCGTCGCGCAAGGCGTTGCCGTAGACGGCGCCCGCGACGATGCCGACGATCAGCGGGCTCAGGCCCAGATTGGCGATGGCGGGCAGCGCGGCGACGCGCGTGACGGCGGCCGCGAACAGGGCGACGAACAGGACGCCGTTCAGCTGGCCGCGTGTGGACGACGGGGAATGCGCAAGCGTGGTCGATGGGGTGGACATGACGGTTATCCAGTTCAGTATCGAGCGAATGCGCTAATCCTAATTTAGATATAACGATATGAAAAATCGTCATTTGCGAAGTAAAATATAGGTCAACCTTATAGATCGACGCCATGACCCCGGAGCAACTGATAACGTTCGCCGCCGTCGCCGAGCACCGCAACATCAGCCGCGCCGCGCTGGCGCTGCATCTGTCGCAGCCCGCCGTATCGGGGCAATTGCGGCTGTTGCAGGAGGAATTCGGCGAGCCGCTGTATCAGCGCGACGGACGCGGCGTGCGGCTCACGCCCACCGGCGAGCAGCTCGCGGCCTACGCGGCGCGCCTGCGCGACACGTGGCGCGACGCCCAGGCGTTCCGCGACGCGCTGCGCGGGCTCGAACGCGGCACGCTGCGCATCGGTGCGAGCACCACGCCCGCGAGTTACCGGCTGCCGTATCTGGTCGCGGCGTTTCATCGGCGCTATCCCGACGTCAAGCTCGAAACCGCGAGCGGCAACACCTCGGACGTCGTCGCCATGCTCGGCCAGCTCGATATCGCGCTGGTGGAAGGGCCGGTGGGCGAGCAGTTGCCCGCCGACACCGCCGTGCATCCGTGGCACGAAGACGAAATCGTCGCCATCGTGCCGCGTGGGCATCCGCTGATTGCGCAACTCGATGAAGGCGAAGGCGAGACCGCCACACCAACACAGACACCGACACCGCCGCGCTGCAACCTGAGCGCCTTTGCCGACTGGCCGCTGGTGCTGCGCGAGGACGGCTCGGGCGTGCGTCAGCTCGTCGAGCGCGCGTTTGCGCGCGCCGCCGTGCATATGCGCGTCGCACTCGAAATCGCGGGCGTGGAGGGCGTGAAGGAGGCCGTGCGCGCGGGCATGGGCATCGGTTTCGTCTCGGCGATGTCGATGCGGCACGAAGACGGCGCGCTGCGTCAGATCCGCATCGGTCCGGAACCGCTGGCGCGACGCTTTTCGATCCTCGTGCCGCACGCGGGCGCGGCCTCGCGGGTCGCGCAGCGCTTTCTCGAACTCTGTCTGCTCGATACGCCCGATGACGGCAGCGCGGCGGCCAGGTTCCCGCCCTGACTTAGGGGATTTCCACAATGGCGTCGCGCGGCGCCTCGGCGCACTATCCCGCCATCGAACAGGCGCTTCACGCGCCTTTTTTCGGAACTGGATTGGAACCGGTTCCAAAGCAATCCCAAGGCAACACTCAGGCAATGCGAAAGGGTGCCGGAACACGTGACGAACGTGCTCCGTTCGGCCCGGCAACAGGAAGACGACGATGGCGGAAGTGGCAATTGTGGCGAGCGCATTCGGCGCCGGGGCGATCCGGCGTGACGGACACGCGACGTGGCTGGAGGTCGCAAAGGCGGGCGGCGCACACGCTTTCGAGGTGCGGCGCGAGCTGATGGACGACGCCGACGCCAGCCTCGACGCACTGCGCACCCTTGGCACAGCGTTTGCGAAAGCGCAGATGTGGTCCGTGTGGTCGACGCCCGATTCGCTCTACGCCGAAGACGGCGCGCTCGACGAATCCGCGCTGCGCGAAGCCGTTGCGTGCGGCGAGGCGCTCGGCGCGCGTTTCGTGAAGCTTCAGCTCGGCGGTTTCGCCGGCGACGCGCACGCGGCGCAGCTTGCCGACGTGTTCGCTGAACTGCACGCAAAGGCCGCGGCAAACGTCGTAGCAAGCGAGACGCGTCTGCCTCGCGTGGTCGTCGAAAACGGTCAGCTCGAAATGGGCGGCCGCCTCGCGCAATTCACCGGGCTGTTTCGCGCGCTGCGTGCGAGCGGCCACGACGGGCTGCTTGGCATGACGTTCGATATCGGCAACTGGCAATGGACCGGCGAAGCGCCGCTGATGGCCGCCGTGGCGCTCGCGCCGCACGTCGAGTACATCCACTGCAAGGCCGTGCAGGGCGAGGGCGCGCGGCGCTTTCCGTGCGCGCCCGCCGCCGACGATCCGCTGTGCCGCGCCGCGCTCGCGCGCCTGCCGTCGGACGTGCCGCGCGGCATCGAATTTCCGTTCGACGAGACGCGCCTCGCCGACGACGCCGCGCGCTACGTGAGCTGGCTCGGCGCCGCCTGAAGCGCGCCTCACAGCACACGAACGGCCCGCATTCTCTCCATTCAGCAGGAACGCATTCCATGAACCATTCACTCGATGTCATCACTTACGGCGAGGCGATGGCGATGTTCGTCGCCGCCGAAACCGGTCCGCTGCACGGCGTCGCGCAGTTCACCAAGCGCGCGGCGGGCGCCGAACTCAACGTGGCGACCGGCCTCGCGCGCCTCGGCTTCAAGGTGGGCTGGATGAGCCGCGTCGGCGACGACTCGTTCGGCCGCTTCGTGCGCGCGGTGCTCGAACAGGAAGGCATCGACACGCAGTGCGTAGCCACCGACGAGCGCTTTCCGACCGGTTTCCAGCTCAAGTCCCGATGCGACGACGGCAGCGATCCGGCGATCGAATATTTCCGTCGCGGCTCGGCGGCGAGCCATCTGTCGATCGGCGACTTCAAGCGCGGCTACGTGCTCGGCGCGCGCCATCTGCATCTGAGCGGCGTCGCGCCCGCGATTTCCGCCACCTCGCGCGAACTCGCGTTCCTGCTCGCGCGCGAAATGCGCGAAGCGGGCCGCACGATCAGCTTCGACCCGAATCTGCGCCCGACGCTGTGGGGCTCGGAAGCCGAGATGGTCGCGACGCTCAACGAACTCGCGCGGCTCGCCGACTGGGTCTTGCCTGGCGTGAATGAAGGCCGCATTCTCACGGGCTCGGACGATCCCGCACTGATCGCGCGCTTCTATCTGGAGCGCGGCGCGCGCGGCGTGGTCGTGAAGCTCGGCGCGGAAGGCGCGTACTTCGAGACCGCCGAGGGCGCGTACGGTCACGTGCAGGCGCAGCCGGTGGAGAAGGTCGTCGATACCGTGGGCGCCGGCGACGGTTTCGCGGTGGGCGTGGTCAGCGCGCTGCTCGAACGCCGCACGCTGCCCGAAGCGGTCGCGCGCGGCAACCGCATCGGCGCGCTCGCGGTGCAGGTGATCGGCGACTCGGAAGGCCTGCCCACGCGCGCGCAGCTCGACGCGCTTGAAGCGCAGGAAGCGCAGGAAGCGCAGGAAGCGCAGGAAGCGCCCGCTACGGTCGATATCACCGATACCGCTCACGCCGCATAAAACACGCCACACCCCGCATCACCACGAAGCAGCCTGAAACGGCAAAAGCCGGGCGCAACCGAACTGCCGCCCGGCAGCCATCCGCCAAGCAGGGGACCGCACGAGGCGCAACCGCGCCCGATGCGATCAACAGGAGACATCGATGACCTCAACCTCGCTCGCACCGCGCCGCTGGTGGGCGATCATGCCGATCGTGTTCATCACGTACAGCCTCGCGTATCTCGACCGCGCGAACTACGGCTTCGCGTCGGCGGCCGGCATCAATCGCGATCTGGGCATCAGCCCGGCGCTCTCGTCGCTGATCGGCGCGCTGTTCTTTCTCGGCTACTTCTTCTTCCAGATTCCCGGCGCGGTCTACGCCGAACGCCGCAGCGTGCGCAAGCTCGTGTTCGTGAGCCTCGTTTTGTGGGGCGGCTGCGCGTCGCTCACGGGCATCGTCTCCAACATTCCCTCGCTGATGGCGATCCGCTTCGTGCTTGGCGTCGTCGAAGCCGCGGTGATGCCCGCGATGCTCATCTACATCAGCAACTGGTTCACGAAAAGCGAACGCTCGCGCGCGAACACCTTCCTGATCCTCGGCAATCCCGTCACCGTGCTGTGGATGTCGGTGGTCTCGGGCTATCTCGTGCACGCGTTCGGCTGGCGTCATATGTTCATCGCCGAGGGCGTGCCCGCCGTGGTGTGGGCCGTGTGCTGGTGGTGCCTCGTGCGCGACAAACCCGCCCAGGTGACGTGGCTCTCGAACGACGAAAAGCGCGCGCTCGACGCCGCATTCCGCGCCGAACAGGCCGCCATCAAACCGGTCAAGAATTACGCCGAAGCGTTCCGCACGCCGGCTGTCATGCTGCTTTCCGCGCAGTACTTCTGCTGGAGCATCGGCGTGTATGGTTTCGTGCTGTGGCTGCCGTCGATCGTGAAGAACGGCTCGGCGCTCGGCATGGTCGAAACGGGCTGGCTCTCGGCATTGCCGTATCTCGCTGCTACCATCGCGATGCTCGCGGCGTCGTGGGCGTCGGACAAGCTCGACAATCGCCGCGCCTTCGTGTGGCCGTTCCTGCTGGTGGGCGCGCTTGCCTTCGCGGGTTCGTACGCGCTCGGCTCGACGCACTTCTGGTTTTCGTACGCGCTGCTGATCGTGGCGGGCGCGGCGATGTACGCGCCGTATGGCCCGTTCTTCGCGATCGTGCCGGAGCTGCTGCCGAAGAACGTCTCGGGCGGCGCGATGGCGCTGATCAACAGCATGGGCGCGCTCGGTTCGTTCGTGGGTTCGTACGTGGTTGGCTATCTGAATGGCGCGACCGGCTCGCCTGCGGCATCCTATGCGTTCATGAGCGCGGCGCTGGTGGCCGCGGTGGGCCTCACGCTCGCCGTCAAGCCGCAGCGCGACGACGCGGCTGGCTATGCCGCGCCGCTGCATGGAAAATAACGCTTTCAAGATCATCGTCACACCGTCCCGACCGCATTGAAGCATTCGAGAGATAGCGCACCTATGAAGCAGAAAATCGTTGCCTACAAAGCCCTGCCCGACGACGTCACCGCGTATCTGCGCGAACACGCCGAGGTCGAATTCGTCGATGGCAACAACGCGGAGGCGCTCGCCGCCGCGCTCAAGGACGCCGACGGCGCGATCGGCGCGAGCGTGAAGGTGACGCCCGCGATGCTCGACGGCACGCGCGTCAAGGCGCTGTCGACCATCTCGGTCGGCTTCGACCAGTTCGACGTGGCCGATCTCACGCGACGCGGCATCGTGCTCGCGCACACGCCCGACGTGCTGACCGAATCGACCGCCGACACCGTGTTCTCGCTGATCCTCGCGAGCGCGCGGCGCGTGGTCGAACTGGCCGACTGGGTGAAGGCGGGCCACTGGAAGGGCAGCATCGGCGCGCCGCAATTCGGCGTGGACGTGCAGGGCAAGACGCTCGGCATCGTCGGGCTCGGACGCATCGGCGGCGCGGTCGCGCGGCGCGCGGCGCTGGGCTTCAACATGAACGTGCTCTACACCAACCGCAGCCCGAACGAGACGGCCGAGCGCGAGTATGGCGCGCGCCGCGTCGAACTCGACACGCTGCTCGCGGAGTCGGATTTCGTCTGCCTGCAGGTGCCGCTGACCGACGCCACGCGTCACATGATCGGCGCCGAGCAGTTCCGCAAGATGAAGAAGAGCGCGATCCTGATTAACGCGTCGCGCGGCGCGACCGTCGACGAACCGGCGCTGATCGCCGCGCTCGAAGCGGGCACGATTCACGGCGCGGGCCTCGACGTGTTCGAGCAGGAGCCGATCGATCCCGCTTCGCCGCTGCTGCGCATGCCGAACGTGGTGGCGCTGCCGCATATCGGCTCGGCCACGCACGAAACGCGTCACGCGATGGCGCTCAACGCGGCCGAAAACCTCGTCGGCGCGCTTGCGGGCACGCTGCGCAACAACATCGTCAATCGCGAGGTGCTCGCGCGATGAGCATGGGCGCGAGCGACGCGCATCGGGACACGTCCGCCGATGCTCATGCAGACGTGCAACCGGCCGCGCCGCGCCGCGCGACGATCAGCGACGTGGCGCGCGAGGCGGGCACCGGCAAGACCAGCATCTCGCGCTATCTGAACGGCGAATTGTCGGTGCTGTCGCCCGATCTGCGCGCGCGTATCGAAGCCGCGATCGAGCGCCTCGACTACCGGCCCAACCAGATGGCGCGCGGCCTCAAGCGCGGCCGCAACCGTCTGCTCGGGCTGCTGCTCGCCGACCTCGCCAATCCGTACTCGGTCGAAGTGCTGCAAGGCGTGGAGTCGGCGTGCCATGCGCTCGGCTACATGCCGCTGATCTGCCACGCCGCCAACGAAGTCGACATGGAGCGGCGCTATCTGCAACTGCTCACGACGTATCGCGTGGAAGGCGTGATCGTGAATGCGCTCGGCGTGCGCGAGTCCATGCTCAAACCGGTCGGCAGCGGCGGCATTCCGGCCGTGCTGGTGGACCGCACCGTCGACGGCCTCGACGCCGACGTAGTCGGTCTCGACAATGCAGCGGCCGTGCGTCTGGGCGTCGAGCATCTGCTCGAACGCGGCTACGACGACCTCGTATTCGTGGTGCAGCCGTTCGAGCACGTGAGTTCGCGGCGCGAGCGCGAAGCGGCGTTTCGCCACGCGACGCACGACGCGCAG
Organism: Paraburkholderia sp. Ac-20347; assembly: GCF_017104805.1. Lineage (NCBI taxonomy): Bacteria > Pseudomonadati > Pseudomonadota > Betaproteobacteria > Burkholderiales > Burkholderiaceae > Paraburkholderia > Paraburkholderia sp. Ac-20347. The sequence goes on from NZ_JAAGPN010000024.1 coordinate 43,671, forward strand.
CACGGCAAAACTGTCGCGCACGCGACCCAGGTGCTCGATCTGCGCGAGGAAGACGCGGTCGCGCCCGCGCTCGACGCACTCGACGCGCATCTCGCCCAGGCCGCGAAGCGAGGCGCGCGCTGCGCGCTGTTCGCGGCGAATGCGCCGGTCGCACTGCGCCTCGCGCTGCATCTGAAAGCGCGCTTCGGCGCGCAATGGCCGCAGCAAGTCGGCCTGATCGCCATCGACGATCCCGAATGGGCCGAACTCGCCGGCATCACGACGATCCGCCAGCCGACACGCGAGATCGGCTATCGCGCCGTGGAATTTCTGCACGAGCGCATCGAAGGCGCGGCGCCCGCCGCGCGCGCCGCGGCGTTTCCCGGCGAACTCGTCGTGCGCGCGTCGACGCTCGGCTGAAGGCCGCAGCGCCGGGACAAAAAACGCGCGCGACACGCCATGGGCGCGCAGCCGGGGCTGCGCGAGCCGCCCGATATCTGCGATGATTCGGGCTGCGGCGCGCGCCCGGCGCGCCGGATGTCACAAGGAAACCCATGCACGTAGATCCGGTCACGCTCGTCTGCCTGTCGCTCGCCACGCTGTTCGTCGCCGTTTTGCCCATTACCGTCTATCGCCGGCTGCGCAAGCCGTTCCGATTCGACTGGCGCGACACCATTTCCGGCGTCGCGGTGTTCGCCTTGTTCGCGACCGTGCTCGAACGCGGACTCAACGACTTCGTGCTGCATCAGAATCCGGCCACGGCGCAACTGTTCGAAAATCCGCTCGCCTTCGTGCTCTACGGCGCGCTCGCGGCGGGCATCTGCGAGGAAGTGGGGCGCTACATCGCGATGCGCATGCTCGCGCGCCGCGGCGGCCGTCTGCCCAACACGCCCGTCGACAGCACGGGCCTCGCCTACGGCATCGGCCACGGCGGCGCGGAGGCGTGGTTCGTCGGCGTGCTCGTGCAGTTGCAGTGGATCTTCTTCGCGGTGCTCGCCAATCGCGGCGAGCTCGATACGCATCTGAGCAATCTCACGATGGATTCGGTGCTGCGCGTGCATCTGGTGCTCGCCACGCTGTCGCCGCTGCAGGCCGGCATTTTCGCGCTCGAACGCACGGCGGCCTTCGTGTTCCAGATCGGTCTGTCGGTGCTGATGTGGCGCGGCGTGCAGGCGGGACGCAAGTCGATCCTGCCGCTCGCGATCGTGCTGCACGCGCTGATCGACGTGCCCGCGGCGATGTTCCAGGCGCGCCTCGTGCCGCTCGTCGCCGTCGATGCGCTCTATGCGGTCGTGGCGGTCGCGGTGGCCGTCGTGCTGTTCCGCCGCTGCGCGCCCGGACGTCCCGCGCGCGCCGTCTGATAGAGTCCTGCACCGCAGCGCTTTTTCACTTTATTGGTCAGCGATGGAAGACTATCTGTTTGAATGCGCGAGTCCCGATTTCGAGGAGCTCGCGCGCGTGATCGCCGATCTGTTTCCGGAACAGACGCGTTTTAGCGAGCAGCCCGCCGATAACGGCGCGCCGCTCCTCGTCGTGCATTGGGTGGCGATGCGCATGGGCGCCGCCGCGCGCCGCATGACGCTCTCGGTGGCCATCGCGCCCGCCGCGCTCGCGCGTTACCGCGCGCTGCCGCCGCGTTTGCGCGGACGCAGCTTCGCGGTGTTGCGCGCCTACGTGGAAGCGACCATCGGCTCGCTCGAGGAGCAGCACGCGAAGGGCGAGGAAACGCCGCGCGACGTGACGCTCGCGCTGGACGAAGAGTTTGCCTGAGCGCGACGGACGCCCGGCGAAGCGCTGAGCGACGAGTGCGTCGCTCAGTCCGCGAGCCGGTAGACCTTGGCGAAACGCGCGGCTTTTACGACGCCGTAATCGCCGGGTGCATATTGCATGACCCAGTCGCCGGCCGCGCCGGTGAGGCGGTCGCCGCCCGCCGAGCGCACGATGGTGAACGGTTCGTCGATCCGTTTGGCGAGCACGACGGACGGCCGGTTGCGATACGCGCCGGGCGCGCCGTGCGCGAGCGCGGTATCGGCGGGCAGATATTTCGGATCGAAGCGGTCACGCGAAACCACCCAGCGTTCGCCGGTTGCGCCGGTGATGATCGCGTCGCCTTGCGCGTAGCGGTTCGGACCTTCGAGGCTCATCAGCTCGCCGGGCGCGGCGGCGAATTCGACCGTCACGGTTTCATCCTTGACGACGCGTTGCGCGGCGGGATCGGTGGCGAGGTCGAGTTGGTTCAGTTCGATCATGGTGGCGGAAGGCGCAGAAAGCAGGGAAAGCGGAAAACGACTGCCTGAAATATAGGCCAGATTTACAGTCGAGAAGCGCAGTCCAGAAATACAGAAAGGCCGGGCATGATGCCCGGCCTTCGCAGGTTCCGCAAGGCTTCGCCGCTTCGAGCCGTGGCTCTGCAGCGGCGCAGCCTCCAGCGAGCTTACTCGGCTGCCGGCGCGCTTGCGGCTTCCGCGCCGCTGGCTGCCGCTGCGGGCGCCTTCGACTTCGGCTTGCCCTTGTGCTTGCCGTGAGCCGGACCCTTCGCGCCGGGCGCCGGGCCACGGTGACGGAAGGTCGTGTCGGCGAGCTTCTTCTGTTCCGGCGAGAGGCTGGTGTAGAGCGGCTCGAAAGCCGTCACGAGCTTCTGCATGTCTTCGGCGTGCGCCTGGCTGATCTGCGCGTACTGCTTCATGTCGTCGAGCGCGTTACGCGACGTTTCGCTGTCCGCGCGCTGCTTGTACAGCGTGGCCATCGTCTCGCCGTTGTTGCGCATCGTGTCGGCGAACGCCTTCCATTGCGGCTCCTGCTCGGGCGTGATCTTCAGCGCCGAGTGCAGGTAAGCGATACGCTCTTCCACGCGTTGCTGATGCTGTGCAGCGCGCACGTCGGCACCCGACGCCGCGGCAGCCGCAGGCGTGGACGCGGCGGTTTGCGCGAACGCACCGCTCATGGACAGCGTAGCGGCCAGGATGACGAAAGCTTTCTTCATTGTTGCTCCTTGAATCTTCGTTTCGTAGCGAGTAGGCGCGTTACCCGGCAGCGAGGCCGGGTTAACAGCCGATATTAGTACCACGTTATCGTGTTAAAGCGGCTGTGATGCGACAACTGCTTACAAACGAAACGCTCCGAAATACCCTGAAATACGCAGCGCGCATCGCGTAAAACCTCGCATGGGCGCGGCTCCGTGCTTTCGCTGTCGTGGCGACGCGCGCGATAATGCACCGATCTTCTTAACGTTTCTTCACACAGAGAGCCGCTTCTTCGATGAGACCGCCGCGCCTCGACCAACTCGACGACCTCGACCGCAGCCTCGTCGCGCTGCTGCAGGAAAACGCGCGCGAAAGCGTGGCCAATCTCGCGCGTCAGCTCGACGTTGCGCGCACCACGGTGCTCGCGCGCATCGCGCGGCTCGAACGCACGCAGGTGATCGCCGGTTATGGCGTGCGCCTGGGCCAGGACGTGCTCGACGCGAGCCTGCAGGCGTGGGTCGGACTGATCATCGCACCGCGTCACGGGCCCGACGTGCAGAAGCGGCTCGGCAAGATGCCCGAGGTGCAGTTGCTCTGCGCGGTGAGCGGCGAATACGACTACGTGGCGTGGCTGCGCGCCGATTCACCCGATCGCCTGAACGATCTGCTCGATCAGATCGGCGGCATGCAGGGCGTGGAGCGCACGACCACGTCGATCGTGCTCGCGCGCAAGATCGACCGCGGCACGGTGATGGGCTGAAGCGGATTGGGGGGGATTGAAGCGCGCCGACGCGCTGTGCCGCGGCGCGCTTTTACGCTGTTTTTACCCTTTTTCGTCACTATGACGAAAACCTTCGTCGAAATGACGAAAATCGACGACGAAGCGCATCATTTTGCGCCTATCAACTGATTTTGCACCTCCCTAGACTGTCTGCGAGCGGGCGCCGCAAGCCCATCGATCACAGAACATGAAAAGGAGAGGCGAGATGAAAGTCGCGATTGCAGGCGCCGGCCTGATTGGCCACACCATTGCTCACATGCTGCGCGAAACCGGCGACTACGAAGTGGCCGCGCTCGACCGCGATGCACGCGCGCTCGACGCGCTTTCGGCGCAGGGCATTCCCACCGTGCGCGTCGATTCCGCCGACGCCGCCGCGCTGCGCGGCGCGCTCGAAGGCTACGACGTGCTGATCAACGCGCTGCCGTATTACCTCGCCGTGAACGTCGCCTCGGCGGCCAAGGGCGCGGGCGTGCATTACTTCGATCTGACCGAGGACGTGCGCGCCACGCATGCGATCCGCGCGCTCGCCGAAGGCGCCGATCACGCGTTCATGCCGCAATGCGGTCTCGCGCCGGGCTTCATCGGCATCGCGGCGCACGCGCTCGCGAGCCGCTTCACCGAGATCCGCGAAGTGAAAATGCGCGTCGGCGCGCTGCCGCAGTTTCCGACCAACGCGCTCAAATACAACCTCACGTGGAGTGTGGACGGTCTCATCAACGAGTACTGCCAGCCTTGCGAAGCGATTCGCGACAGCCGCATGCAATGGGTGCAGCCGCTCGAAGGCCTCGAACATTTTTCGCTCGACGGCGTCGAGTACGAGGCGTTCAACACTTCGGGTGGGCTCGGCACGCTGTGCGAAACGCTGTCGGGCCGCGTGGAGTCGCTCGACTACAAGTCGGTGCGTTATCCGGGGCATCGCGCGCTGATGCAATTCCTGCTCGAAGATCTGCGTCTTTCCGGCGACCGCGACACGCTCAAGTCCATCATGCGCCGCGCGATTCCGTCGACCGAGCAGGACGTCGTGCTGATCTTCATGACCGTCACGGGTATGCGCAACGGCCAGCTCGTGCAGGAAGTCTTCACGCGCAAGATCTTCGCGAAGACCGTCTGCGGCATGCCGATGAGCGCGATTCAGATCACCACGGCCGGTTCGATGTGCGCGGTGCTCGATCTGTTCCGCGAGAAGCGTCTGCCGCAAGCGGGCTTCGTGCGTCAGGAGCAGGTGTCGCTGCCACAATTCCTCGCCAACCGCTTCGGTCAGGTCTACGAGGGCGCGACGCTCGATGCGCGCGCGCCGGTGGCGGTGGTTTAAATCAGGTGGGAAGAACAGGCGGCCGCGGCGTTCAGTCGGCGGCCGTCGTCACAACGACTGCAGGCGCTGCAATAGCGCGCCGTAGTCCGCGTCGGTGGGCGCGGTGGTGTCGACCGCGATCAGCGCGTCGAGCGCCGCGCCGGCAGGTTCGATGCGGCGCTGCCGGTAATCGTCCCAATGCGCGAGCTTCCAGGCGTCGTCCGGATGGGCGCGCGCCACGATGCGGCGCTGCGCGGTCGCTTCGTCGCAGCGCACCCAGACGGCCGCCACTTTCACATCGGCGTCCACACCCAGCCACGCACGATCGGTAAGACGCCGCTCGCGCGCCTCGCGCGACAGCGGCGCGACCACCAGCACGCTCACGCCGAGTGCGAGATTCTCGCGCGCGGTGTCGAGCAGCCCCTGGTATTCGGGATCGCGCAGGTGGTGGAGAAACAGCGGACTGTCGCGGTCATGCGGATCCTGACCGAGCGCGTTGAGCGTCGCGGCGCTCGTGCGGCCGTAAAGCGTGTCCTTGTCGAGCAGACAGAACGGTTCGCCCGTCGCGCGCGCGAGCGGGCCGATCAGGCGTTTGGCGAGTGAGGTTTTACCCGTGCCGGCGTGACCGCAAACCAACACCAGTCTCGTCACGAACGGCTGTCCTGCGCGGCCGACGGACGGGCGCGGCCTTCGTCGCCGCTTGGGGCCGGCGCGTCGCCGGGTCGCTCGAAGAGCTTGCCGTTCGCATCGAGCCACATCACGTTGATGATGCCGAAGCCGAGCGCGACGCCAATGCCGAGTATCCACGTGAAATACCACATTGCTCGCGTCCTCCTGCGGGTGCCCGATGAATTTCGGGACAGCATACTCCATCGCCGCGCGCCTCGTGCCGCAGCGCGTATATCATGAGACCGCACGCGCAGACCGCGACATCGGCCTGATCGGCCGGTCGCGCATCACAGACGAATCAGAGAACAAACGAGGGGAGAGCGTCCATGCGAGCGAGCGGAGTGAGCGTGTCGTCGTCGGAGAGCGGGGCGGACGGCAGGGCACGCAACAGGCGGGCGTCGTGCGCCGCCCTGACAGTGGCGATGAGTCTGGTCATGTGCCTCGCGCTCGGCGGCTGCGCCGAAGACCACGCGCCGCCCGCGCCGTTCAAGCCGGTCCCGGCCGCGCGCATCGTCAAACCCGGCTACACCACGCCCGGCGAAGGGCTCGTGGCCGTGGACGTGCGCCGCGAGCGCACCAGCAACGTGATCGTCAAATTCCGCGACGCGCCCGTCTATCTCGACGGCGAACCCGTCACCGACCTGATGGACGGCGAGCACGTCACGTTCTACCTGAAACCCGGCGTGCACCGCATCGGCGTGTCGACGCAGTTCGACCCGGTCGTCGAGCTGCGCTTTCTCGTCGACGCCCGTTATACGAATTTCGCCAGTGTCACGTTCGACAAGGATCATCGGATCGGCATCCGGCGCGTGCCGCACTGAGCCGGGCGCGGAACCTGCTAGCCAGCGGCCAGGTCAATCCAGCGCTTAAACTGGGAACCGCTTCAGCGAAACGATTCAATTTCAGGACGAGCGGCTTGCAAAGCTTTCAGTTTCCGCACGCCGCCAGGACGAACACGACATGCTCATCAATTGCGCCGCGTATCAGGGCGGCAAGAAACTGGCCGACATCGATGTCGAGGCCATCAGCGACTATCTGCAGAAACCCGAATGCTTCGTCTGGGTCGCGCTCAAGGATCCGGACGCGGGCGAGATGGCCGCGATGCAGGAGGAATTCGGGCTGCACGTGCTCGCGATCGAAGACGTGATGAACGGCAACCAGCGCCCGAAGATCGAGGAATACGGCGACACGCTGTTCGCGGTGTTCCACACGATCGAACTCGACGCCGACAGCGAACTGGTGACCGGCCAGGTCAACGTGTTCGCCGGCAAGAATTTCGTGCTCTCGGTGCGCCACCGCGCGCAGCAGGGTTTCACCGACGTGCGCGCGCGCTGCGAGCGCGAGCCGGAGCTGCTCAGCGAGGGCTCGGGTTTCGTGCTCTACGCGCTGATGGACAGCGTGGTCGATCGCTACATGCCGGTGCTCGAATCGCTCGCGGGCGAAATCGAGGAACTCGAGGACCGCATCTTCGAGAAGCACAATCTCGCGGCCTCGCGCGCCATCATCGAGGATCTCTATTCGCTCAAACGCCGTTTCGTGATCTTCCAGCATCACGTCACGCCGCTGCTCGACGCCGTCGGCAAGCTGATCGGCGGGCGCATTCCGCAGATCTGCGTGGGCATGCAGGCGTATTATCGCGACGTGTACGACCACCTCGTGCGCCTGTCCAACACGATCGACGCGCGCCGCGAAATGATCGTCACGGCGATCCAGGTGAATCTCGGCATGATTTCGCTCGCCGAGAACGAGGTGACCAAGCGGCTCGGCTCGTTCGCCGCGCTGTTCGCCGTGCCGACCATGATTGCGGGTATCTACGGGATGAACTTCGAACGCATTCCCGAGCTACATTACAAATATGGCTACGAAATCTGTCTGGCGGTGATGGCCGGCATCGACATCGTGCTGTACGTTCTGTTCCGCCGCGGCGGGTGGCTCTGAGTCGGATTGCCGCCGGGTCGGGCGGCCACACGGCTGGATTGAAGGCGTAACACACCGGGAAACCGCAGGGAAAACGCAGGGAAGAGAAGCACCGGCATCCCGTCCACTGTTTCGGGATGCTTGCAAACGTTTGCGCATAACCAGAAATACGGCCCGCACCGGGCCAGACAAACCGGAGACACAAACGATGAACTTCCGCATCCGCCGTCGCGTGCTGTGCACCGCCGTCGCCCTTGCCACCGTCGCGCTCACGCCGCTGGCCGCTCATGCGCAGGCGGCGGGCCACAAGCCCAAGGTCGCGCTCGTCATGAAGTCGCTCGCCAACGAGTTCTTCCTGACCATGGAAAACGGCGCGAAGGACTACCAGAAGCACAACGCCGGCGCCTTCGACCTCATCACCAACGGCATCAAGAACGAGACCGATACGGCCGCGCAGATCCAGATCGTCGAGCAGATGATCGTCTCGAAGGTCGACGCCATCGTGCTCGCGCCCGCCGACTCCAAAGCGCTCGTGCCGGTCGTGAAGAAGGCCGTGGACGCGGGCATCATCGTCGTGAACATCGACAACCGGCTCGATCCGGACGTGCTCAAGTCGAAGGACCTGAATGTGCCGTTTGTCGGGCCGGACAACCGCAAGGGCGCGCGCCTCGTCGGCGACTACCTCGCGAAGAAGCTCAAGGCGGGCGATCAGGTTGGCATCGTGGAAGGCGTGTCGACGACCACCAACGCGCAGCAGCGCACGGCGGGCTTCAAGGACGCGATGGACGCGCTCGGCGCGAAGATCGTCTCCACCCAGTCGGGCGAGTGGGAAATCGACAAGGGCAACGCGGTGGCCTCGGCCATGCTCAACGAGTATCCGGACCTGAAGGCGCTGCTGTGCGGCAACGACAACATGGCGATCGGCGCGGTGTCGGCCGTGCGCGCGGCCGGCAAGCAGGGCAAGGTCTACGTGGTGGGCTACGACAACATCGACGCCATCAAGCCGATGCTCAAGGACGGCCGCGTGCTCGCGACCGCCGACCAGTACGCGGCCAAACAGGCCGTGTTCGGCATCGATACCGCGCTCAAGGCCATCAAGGAGCACAAGAAGCAATCCGAGCTCTCGGGCGTGGTGGAAACGCCCGTGGTGCTGGTCACGAAGTAGGCGCCGGGCAGGGCGCGCCGCGCGCACACGCTATGCATGCCGAATTTTCGGCGTACCTGGCGGTGCGCGCGGCGCGCGGCGATTTCCCGGTGCGGCGGTCGGGCGCTCATTCTTCATACTTTTCGTCTAATAAGCGCTCAAGAAAGCTGCCGCGAGGCCGTTATTTCGTCGGTGATGGGCGCGTGTGCATCCGGGCGGCGGGAAGGCCCGTTTTCCCGCGCCGTCGCGTGACGATGTCCGGGCCAGCCGCCCGGCGTCGCAACCGCGGGATCGTCCGGGTGGCAACCGCCTGGACGCGCCGGTGGAACCACGAGGCGCGCCCGCGGACTTGGGCGGCGCAGCCCGCGACTACAGGATCGTGATGGATGCAATTGCCCCCGACGCTTCCCCGCCAGCCACGGCCGACGCCGTGCTGACGGTCAAGGGCGTCGGCAAGACCTACGAGCAGCCCGTACTCGCCGACGTCAGCCTCGCGCTGCACGCCGGTGAAGTGCTCGCGCTCACGGGCGAGAACGGCGCAGGCAAAAGCACGCTCTCGAAGATCGTGGGCGGCCTGACCGTGCCGAGCGCCGGTGCGATGACGCTGGGCGGCGAGACCTACGCGCCCGCGAGCCGCAACGACGCCGAGGCGCTCGGCGTGCGCATGGTGATGCAGGAGCTGAACCTGCTGCCGACGCTGTCGGTCGCGGAAAACCTGTTCCTGAACCGGCTGCCGCGTTCGCGCGGCTTCGGCGCGCTGAGCTGGACGGGCTGGATCGATCGCGCGCGCCTGCGCGAGGACGCGCGCGCCGCGATGGCCCAGGTCGGGCTGGAGGCGATCGACCCGGACACGCTCGTGGGCGAACTCGGGATCGGCCATCAGCAGCTCGTGGAGATCGCGCGCAATCTGATCGTCGACGAAACGCAGGGCGGTGCGCCGCTGCGCGTGCTGATCCTCGACGAACCGACGGCGATGCTCACGGGCCGCGAAGTCGAGTTGCTGTTCGAGCAGATCGCGCGGCTCAAGGCGCGCGGCGTGGCGCTCGTCTACATCTCGCACCGGCTCGAAGAGCTGGAGCGCATCGCGCAGCGTGTGGCGGTGTTGCGTGACGGCCGCCTCGTGCGCGTCGACGCGATGGCGAATCTCACGCCCGAGCGCATCGTCGCGCTGATGGTGGGACGCGAACTGGGCGAGCAGATCGATCTGGGCGAGCGGCGCATTGGCGCACCCTTGCTCAAGGTGGACGGTTTGAGCCGGGCGAACGCGGTGCGCGACGTGTCGTTCGAGGTGCGCGCCGGTGAGATTTTCGGCGTATCGGGACTGATTGGCGCGGGCCGCACGGAGTTGATGCGCCTGATCTACGGCGCCGATACGAAAGAGCGCGGCACGGTGGCGCTCGCGGGCAAGGACGGCGGCGCGCCGCAGCCGGTGAAGATCGATTCGCCCGTGGATGCGGTACGCCACGGGATCGCGCTCATCACCGAAGATCGCAAGGGCGAAGGGCTGCTGCTGCCGCAACCGGTCGCGGCCAACGTGTCGCTCGGCAACGTGGGGGCGGTGGCGCGGTATGGCGTCGTGGACGCGGCGCGCGAAAACGCGCTCGCGCGCACGCAGATCGAGGCGCTGCGCATCCGCACGGCCGGTCCCGGCCAGCCGGTGGGCGAGCTGTCGGGCGGCAACCAGCAGAAGGTCGTGATCGGCCGCTGGCTCGCGCGGCGCATCAACAGCGACGTGCGCGTGCTGCTGTTCGACGAGCCGACGCGCGGCATCGACGTCGGCGCGAAATTCGACATCTATGCGCTGATGGGCGCACTGGCGCGCGAAGGCCGCGCGCTCGTGGTGGTGTCGAGCGATCTGCGCGAACTGATGCTGATTTGCGACCGCATCGGCGTGATGTCGGCAGGCAGGATGACGGGGATTTTCGCGCGCGGCGCGTGGAGTCAGGACGCGCTGCTCGGCGCCGCCTTCGCGGGCTATCGCGCCGAGGACGCCATGCTCGCGGACGCAGCCGATCTGCCGGCGGCCGGCGACGTGCACACAGACGCAGGAGGTAGCGCTTCATGACGAACGGACCGTTGCGCGAACCGGCAACGAATCAGGCCGCGCCGCAAGCCGCGAGCGGCAAGCCCGCGGGCACGCGTTTCGGCTTCTCGAACTACCTCGGGCTGGCGCTCGCGCTGGTCGCGATGATCGTGCTGTTCTCGCTGTTGAGTTCGCACTTCCTGACATACGATACGTTCAGTACGATCGCGAACCAGATTCCCGATCTAGTCGTGATGTCGGTGGGCATGACCTTCGTGCTGATCATCGCGGGCATCGATCTGTCCGTGGGTTCGGTGCTTGCGCTGGGCGCGTCGGTCGTGAGCGTCGCGGCGCTCAAATGGGGACTCGGCGCGCTGCCGTCCGCCGTGCTCGGCGTGCTGGCCGCGGCGGCCACGGGCACGCTCACGGGCGCGGTCACGGTGGGCTGGCGGATTCCGTCGTTCATCGTGTCGCTGGGCGTGCTGGAAGCCGCGCGCGGCTTCGCGTACCAGATGACGAATTCGCGCACGGCTTATATCGGCGACGCATTCGATTTTCTCTCGAATCCGATCGCGTTCGGCATCTCGCCCGCGTTCCTGATCGCCGTCGCGGTCATGGTGATCGCGCAGCTGGTGCTCACGCGCACGGTGTTCGGCCGCTATCTGATTGGTATCGGTACCAACGAGGAAGCGGTGCGGCTCGCGGGCGTCGATCCGCGGCCCTACAAGGTGATCGTGTTCGCGCTGATGGGCGCGCTGTCCGGGCTCGCGGCGCTGTTTCAGGTGTCGCGTCTCGAAGCTGCCGATCCGAACGCGGGCGTCGGGCTGGAACTGCAGGTGATCGCGGCCGTGGTGATCGGCGGCACGAGTCTGATGGGCGGGCGCGGTTCGGTGATCAGCACGTTTTTCGGCGTGTTGATCATCTCCGTGCTGGCGGCGGGGCTCGCGCAGATTGGCGCGAACGAGCCGACCAAACGCATCATCACCGGCGCGGTGATCGTGGTGGCGGTGGTGCTCGATACGTATCGCAGCCGGCGCGGCAAACGCAAGGCTTGATGCGCATCGGAAAGGGTTCGGAAGCGTATCGAATAGCAGTGCGATGCGGCATCGACAGAAAAACAAGCAAGAACCAGCGGCAACAGATGAAGCGATAAAGCGGCAGACGAACGCTGCGCGCGCAACGAAACGGCGCGCGACGGCTCGGCCGCAGCAAGAAGAACACATTCGAGGGCGTGCCCGCGCATTGGACCAGCGCGGGTGACGAGAGCAATCACCGCCGCGTGGCGGCAGCAGTAGCAAACGGCAGCACGAAGCAGGAGCAACATAAAAGATGGCGACGATCAAGGATGTAGCCGCAGTGGCGGGGGTGTCTTTTACGACGGTGTCGCATGTGGTGAACAATTCGCGTCCGGTGTCGGCGGACGTGCGGGCCAAGGTCGAGAGCGCGATACGCGAGCTCAACTACGTGCCGTCGGCGGTCGCGCGCTCGCTCAAGGCGCGCTCGACCGCGACGATCGGGCTCGTCGTGCCGAACGGAACGAATCCGTATTTCGCGGAGCTGGCGCGCGGCGTCGAGGACGGCTGTGCGCAGAAAGGCTACTGCGTGTTTTTCTGCAATTCCGACGACGATCCCGTGAAGCAGCGCAACTACCTGCGCGTGCTGCAGGAAAAGCGCATCGACGGGCTGATCGTGGCCTCGGCGGGCGACGACGCGGTGCTCGCGGCGACGCTCGGCGACACGCGCGAGCCGATCGTGGTGGTAGACCGCAACATCGAAGGGCTCAACGCCGATCTGGTGCAGATCGATCACGAGCGCGGCGCGTGGCTCGCGACGCGCCATCTGATCGAACTGGGCCACGCGAACATCGGCTGCATCACCGGGCCGATCACGACGGCGGTCAGCGCGATGCGCATGCACGGCTTCCTGCGCGCGATGGCCGAACGCGGCATCGAGATCGCGCCGGGCGCGATCGTCGAAGCGGATTTTTCGGGCGCGGGCGGCTATCGCGCCGCGGCGCAACTGTTCGATACGGTGCGCCCGAGCGCGATTTTCGCGGGCAACGACATGATGGGCATCGGCGCATTGCGCGCGGCGGCGGAACGCGGTTTGCGCGTGCCGGCGGACTGCTCGATCATCGGTTTCGACGACATCGAACTGGGCAATTTCACGTGGCCGGCGCTCTCGACGGTCGGCCAGCCTGCCCGCGCGCTCGGCGAAATGGCGGCGCTCACGCTGATCGAGCGCATCGGCGGCGAACCGCGCGAGCGCGATGGCGTGTCGGTGCTGCGTCGCGTGATCGCGCCGGAACTGATGCCGCGCGAATCGACGGCGCCGTGGTGCGCGCCGGCGTCGGCATCGCTGGCGGCCTGACGCGGAACGTCGCGACGACGTCCTCGCCGGAGCCGCTGCTGCGGCCACTGCTCAGGAGAGGACAAGGTGACGACACACGCGAGCCCGAACGAAGCTGACGCTGCACGCGCTGCAATCTCCACACCGACGACGGCGGGACGCGTCGCCGTGG
>NZ_JAAGPN010000257.1:0-11482 GCF_017104805.1 Paraburkholderia sp. Ac-20347
CGATCAGGCTACGCGGACCGCGGCGCAGGCCACGGCGCGGACGGTCCTCGCCGTCGGCCGAACCTTCGCCCGCGTGCGGCGCGGCGCTTTCGGCCGAGCGCGAGTCGTCGTCGCGCGTGGAGGACGCGCGACGCGCGGATTCGGACGCGTCGGCCGAATCGGTGTCGTGGATATCAGTCAAAACAACCTCGAAATGTCAGGTTGCGCGCCCGGCTGCGGGGGCGCGTCAAAAGTGTTCTTGCGTCAGACGCCGCGCGAGGCGGCTACGTTGTCCGTCCTCAGACGGGGTCGTCCTGCGCCGCGTCGCGGCGGTCTTCGTTTTCTTCTTCGGGCGTGCCGGCAAGGTGGCCGGCTGGCTCCGTGATGTGCGCGTCGGCGCGATCCGCGTGGACGGACGGCGTGTGCGCCGCGTGTTCGTCCAAGGCATCGACGATGACGTCTTCTGCGTCGGCACCGGCTTCATCCGCATGCGCCGCGCTTTCCATGCCGTCCGCGCCGGCTTGTGCTTCGGCCACGGCGTGGTCGCTGACCGGCGCGTCCTGATGCGCCTCCGCGATGACTTCCACGACCGCTTCTACTCCCGCCTCTACTCCCGTTTCTGCGCGGACGTCGACGATCGTTTCCACGCCGTCGAGCGTGCCGTCCTGCACGGACGCATCGGCCATGCCCGTTGCGTCCGCCGCTGCGGCCTGCGCCGCCTCGCCTTCGGGCGCGCCCGCGGCGATCAGCTGGGCCACTTCGCTGTCCGGAAACTCGATCGCATGCTGCGCGAGCAACTGTTCGCCGAGCTGATTCGACGGATCGTCGAGCGGCGGCAGTTCTTCAAGCGACTTCAGGCCGAGATCGTCGAGAAACTGACGCGTCGTGGCATAAAGCGCGGGACGTCCGGGTACGTCCCGATGACCGATGACTTCGATCCAGTTACGGTCTTCGAGCTGTTTGACGACCTGCGTATTGACGGTCACCCCGCGAATCTCTTCGATATCGCCGCGCGTTACCGGCTGCCGGTACGCGATGATCGCGAGCGTCTCGAGCACCGCGCGCGAATAACGCGGCGGCTTTTCGGGATGCAGGCGGTCGAGGTAAGTGCGCATGGCCGGCTTGCTCTGAAAGCGCCAGCCGGACGCGAGGCCCACCAGTTCGACGCCACGCCCGGACCAGTCGTGACGCAGGTCTTCGAGCAGGTTACGGACCGTGTCGGCCGAAATATCGTCGGCAAACAGTTTGCGCAGATCGCCGATTTTCAGCGGCTCCTGCGTGCAGATCAATGCAGTCTCGAGGACGATTTTCGCCTCTTGGGTATTCATGCAGCCAGCTCAGACCCTAAGTAAGGTAAATCAGGTTCAAGGAACCGGATCAGACAGACAGAGACGATGTGGAACTGGAGACGCGCTCGCCCGATTCTGATCGGTCATATTGATGGGAGCACGCACCGGGGGGCCGCAAACAACGCAGAAGCAGGCAAAGTGCCAGACCCAGCCGGACGGAGCAGCGAAATTCCCGCAGGGAATCGCGTGACTGAGCGCCATCTTACGCAAAAACGCCGGGTGCGTAAAGACGGCTTCAGGCGCGTTTTAACCCGTTTGCGTCAATAGCGCTTCAAGCGATGCGACACGCATGACCGTGCAATTTCAGCGTGCGCCCCGCTGATCGGCGCCGCGCTCCAGATACCGCGCGAGCCGTTCGACGCCCGCGTCGAGCCGCGCCGGATCGCAGGCGTAGCACCAGCGCACG
The DNA here is from genome assembly GCF_017104805.1 of Paraburkholderia sp. Ac-20347. Lineage (NCBI taxonomy): Bacteria > Pseudomonadati > Pseudomonadota > Betaproteobacteria > Burkholderiales > Burkholderiaceae > Paraburkholderia > Paraburkholderia sp. Ac-20347. The sequence goes on from NZ_JAAGPN010000257.1 coordinate 1,735, forward strand.
AAACCCTCGCCCTGCGGGCCGAACGCGCTGCCCGGGGCGAGCCCGAGCCCCGCCTCGCGCACCAGCGACTTGCACAGGTCGAGGCTGTGCTCGGCGCCCGCGAGCCGGAAGAACAGATACATCGCGCCATGCGGCACCTTCACGTCCACGCCGGGCAGCCGCGCGAGCGCCGCCGCGAGGTGATCGCGCGACGCACGCAGATCGGCGACCAGCGCGCGCGTCGAGGCCTCGCCCTGCTCGACGGCGACGATGCCCGCCTGCTGCACGAACGACGGCGCGCACGAGGTGTTGTACTCGACCAGCTTGCCCAGATCGTCCATCAGGGCGCGCGGGGCGACCATCCAGCCGAGCCGCCAGCCGGTCATCAGCCACGCCTTCGAGAACGAATTCACGCAGATCAGGCGTTCGTCGCGCGAAGCCAGATCGAGAAACGACGGCGCGGCGAGTTCGCCCGCTTCGCCGTAGTAGAGCCGCTCGTAGACTTCATCGGCGACGATCCAGATGCCGTGGCGGCGGCAATGCGCCAGCACGGCCTGCTGCTCGTCGCGCGTCATCACCCAGCCGGTCGGGTTGTTCGGCGAGTTGATCATCAGCATCTTCGTGCCGGGCGTCAGCGCCGCGAGCAGCGCGTCGAGATCGAGCGTCCAGCCGCACTCGCCGTAGCCGAGCGACACCGTTTCGACCGAAGCGCCCAGAATCTTCGGAATCTCGACGAGATTCGGCCACAGCGGCGTGACCGCCACGACGCGGTCGCCCGCGCCCACCACCAGTTGCGCCGCGAGCATCAGCGCGTTCACGCCGGCGCTCGTCACCGCGATGTTGTCGGCGGACGTCGGGCCATGCAGCGCGCTCACGTAGCGCGCCAGCGCTTCACGCAGCGGCGCGATGCCGAGGTTGTGCGTGTAGAAGGTGTCGCCGCGCGTGAGCGCCTGCGCGGCGGCCTCGCGGATGAACGCCGGCGTCGTGCGGTCCGACTCGCCGAACCAGAACGGCAGGACGTCCGCGACGCCGAAGCCCGCGTTGGCCACTTCGCGGATCTGCGAGGAGCGCAGCGCGCGCACGGCGTCGCGCGCGAGGCTCGGTTCGGCGGAGGCGGCTGATGTGGCGGGCGCGGCAGGTACGTTGGGCGGGGAGTCAGGCGAAACCGAAGCGGACGACGGGGACGAAGCGGACATCGAGCCTTCCTTGGCGGGTTGAAAGCGGACCCGGCGCGAGCAGCCGGACGCGAACCGGACGCGGCAGCGGGTAAAGCTCGACAGTGTAGCGCGCGATTTTTTTGAACGACGCCGCGATCCACGCCGTTTTCGGCGCCGCTATCCCGCCTGGCGCGACGCCTCCGGGCGGGCGTCGAGTTCGCGGATCAGCGTCCAGACAGCCTCGGCGGCGGGCGACAGCGAGCGCTCGCGCCGCCGCACGAGTTCGACGGTGCGCTCGGCGCGCGGCACGAGCGGGCGCGCCACCAGCGACGAACCCGACGGCACCGGCAGCGCAAGCCAGGGCAGCACGCTCACGCCCACGCCGGCCTCGACGAGTCCGAACACCGTCGCCGGATGGCCGAGCTCCTGCACGACGCGCGCGTGCACGCCCTGCTCGCGCATCACCGCGTCGATCAGCGGACGGCTGCCCGACGCATGATCGAGCATCACGAGCCGCTCGCCGTCGAGCGCCAGCCAGTTCACCTCGTCGCGCTGCGCGAGCGCATGATCGTCGCGCACCACGACGCAGAACGAGTCGGTCGTCAGCAGCTCGGTCTCCAGATCGTCGGCGACCGGCTGGCCGCCGAGCGGGCCAATGATCACGCCGAAATCCACCTCGCCCGAACGCACCTTGCGCACCACGTCGCTCTGCACATCGTCGCGCAGGCCCAGCGTCACATACGGAAAACGCCGCCCGCACGCCGCCACCACCTCGGGCATCAGGCGGCACGCGACCGTCGGGCTCGCCGCCACCACCACGCGGCCGCGCCGCTGCTCGCCGATTTCGCGGATCTCGCGCAGCGCGTCGTCGAGGTCGCCGATCAGGCGCGGAATGCTCGCGATCAGATTCGCGCCGACGTCGGTGAGCTGCACCTCGCGCGTCGTGCGATCGACGAGCTTCACGCCCATCTCCGCTTCCAGTTCGCGCACGCAACGACTCACCGCCGACTGCGTCAGGCCGATTTCGTCCCCCGCGCGGCTAAAGCTGTGCAGGCGCGCGACTTCGATGAACACCCGCAACTGCCGCAACGTCACATTCATCTATCCGCCTCATCAATCATTCGTATTCATGCAATTTTATGACAGCTTCGGCGAGGCGCGCCGATCATTACCGTCGTGTGAATCTCACAGTCCATTGTTCGACGCAGTGCAGCAATCCGCCTGGATCGCACGCCTGGAGGGCTTGTTTGCACAAGATTGGTGATTCTCCCGATTTCCCGACGATGCGTTTTCGAGTCTCATACGCCCCTGGCAAGCACCCGCGCGGGCTTGATGCCACGCGGCTTCGAGACGAAAGCGTGCGAGCTGGCACGCTTCTCGCATTAAGGCAGACACAGGATCGGCGGACGGTCCGTCGCTTTTCGAGACTAGCCCGTCCACAACCGATTCCGCCTGGTACTCCGCCAACCGGCCGGAAGTACATGAAGAGTGCGCAGCGCGGGGCAGCGCACCGGAGATAGCTTCGCTGAGGTGAAACATGATGCTGTTCGACGATTTGAGAGACAACGAGTGGGCGCTGGTCGAGGCATTGTTCTGTGCAGAACCGGCACGTAGCGAACGACGCGGACGGCCTCGCGTCGAGGCGCGTGCAGTGGTCAACGCAGTGCTGTGGGTGCTGTCGACCGGTGAAGGCTGGTCCAAGCTGCCGGGCCGCTACCCCTCGCCGCCTACCTGCCGCCGCCGTTTCGACGAGTGGCAAGCCGACGGCACGCTCGCCGAGATCGTGAAGCGCCTGGGCACGAGCGGCCGCGAAATTTCGCTGCGCGGCCGGATTGGCGCCACCGCCACGAAGCCGCCGGCGCCGCCGAGCCGCGATCGTCTGCGCGGCGCGTTCTGGACCAACCCGGAGTCGTGGCGCGCGCCCGTCAAGATGGCTTGAGCGCACGCTGAGCCCGCCTGCCGGGACCTGACCGGCACGACCTCCCGCTTTCTCCCGCCGGACGCCACGCGCGTCCGGCGATTCATCCGCACCGGCGCCTGCCGCCGCGGACTTCCTGCCTGAAACGCGACGTCGCGACTGCATCGAACCTGTTCGCTGCGGTGGATGGCGCTCGTCCCTCGCCTGCGCCTGCTTCGACGATCAACGCGCTCTCGCGCACCCTCACGCGCCTTGCACGCCCGAAATCGGTGCGCGCGAAACATCTCTTTACCAATATTTACAGCACGCTTTCGCCGCTGACGTTAGCGTAGGAGCATGTCTACAAACGTCAACAGCCCGTTCTGACGGGAGGCTGCCATGAAATCCATGATTCTGCGCAATCGGGGCGTCATGGTTTCGCTGTCCGCCCTTGCTCTGCTCGCGCCGCTGGTGTCGACGACGCTTTCGTTGACCGCCACGGCCCAGCCACCGCGTCCCGGCGAAGCCAGTTGGGGGATGTCGCGCACCGGCGCACACGCCTGGCCGCCGGAAGCCGGCGGCGTGCCCGAGCGCGTCAACGAACCCGTACCGCGCGGCGACCTGCGCGGCGATATTGCCGACAACGCCCGCCGCAGCGGGCCATCGCGCCCCACGCAGTCGGCTGATTCGCGCCGCTGAACGGATCGCGCGCCCGTCTGCAAGCGCGACGGAAAAGACGCCAGGAAAGATGTCAGGAAAGCGCGCATGAGCATTTCGCGCACCCGGCGCGTCAAAGCTTGCTCGAAGCAGGGAACCTCTTGTGCCCGAAACCGGTCTACTTCCATGCCATTAAGCACAGCGTGGCAGCAGTAATTCCGGTAAGCCCGTATCTTTCGATGCGGGCTTTTTTTTGGCTGGGTAAAAACAGGAACGCCGGAGAACGGGGACGCGGAAGACGGCGCGCTGTGCCTGGACTGTGCCGCAGTCGCGCCCGAGCGGGCAAACAGCGTTGCCCGAAGGCGTGCGCCCGACGCTAGGAGCGCACTTCGGCGGCGGACGATTGCGGCGCGCTCTCGTCGACGTAATCGGCCATGCGCTGATCGGTCCAGTGGAGCGTGCGCTCGTCGCGGGCGAGGCGCGCGAATTCGGCGCGGCCGCGATCGGTCAGCACGGCGATGTCGACGGGAGCGTGAAAGCCGGGCGCCGGCGCGACGGTGCGCTGCCGCACGGTATCCATGAGGCCGAGGTTGCGCAGATATTGAAAGACTTCGGGACGGCGCGCCCACGGGACCTGCCGATACTGCACCCGCCGCAGCGCTTCGAGTACTGCTTCGTTGGAATACGTGGTCATCTCACTTCTTTCTTAAAATGCAGTCCTGCGGCAATCCCGCCTGCTGCGGCGCGAAACAGGCGCGCTGCGAGGCATGTGGCCGCGCGCGCCGCCGTGCCTTGCGCCGTGGCACGGACTGCAGGTTATTCGGGCCCCCGCGGAAAGCATCAGCCGCACGCGGTCCGAAGCCGCTGGCCCTTGCTTCCGGCGTGCCTGACGCGGCTGCCGCAGTCGCGGCGCACGCGCGCAATGCACGCTTCATCCCGAAAACAATACGTTACCTCATTCAAATTGATACTAATCGGATTATTTTTCCTATTTGTTGCGCTATTCGTGCTGTGGCGCAACGGACGCCGACTTGTCGCAGGCGCCGCCGTCGTCCTGTTCGGACTCCTCGCGACCGGCTGGCTCGCGCTGCCGCTCGTCAACCTGGCGCAGCCCTCGTCCTATCGTACTCCCTACGATCCGGCCGCGACGCCGCTTGAGGCATTCGGCGCGCGCACCGCGATCGTCATGCTTGGCGGCGGCACCGAAACCGGCGACGACGGCACACTCGTGCCCAAGCACGACGTCTACGCGCGCATCGCGCTCGCCGCCTCGCTCGACGCACGCTGCCGGGTGGCCGGACGCGTCTGCCGCGTGATCGTGAGCGGCGGCAATCCGCAACGCCACGCCGCCAGCGAAGCCGACACCTACGCGCCCCTGCTGCTGCGCGCCGGCGTGCCGCCCGCCGATCTCGTGCTGGAAAACCGCAGCCTGACGACGTGGGAAAACGCCCGCAACGTCGCGCCGATCGTGCACGCCGAGCGCGCGGATACGCTCTTCCTTGTAACCTCCGCTTATCACATGCCGCGCGCGATGCTCGATTTCCACCGCTTCGAGATGGAACCGTCGCCGGCCGTCTCCAGCGTGCGCCATGTGCGCGCGGGCCTGCGGCCGCGCCTGACGAATCTCCAGGCCGCGGAGGTCGCGCTGCACGAATTGATTGGGATTGCGCAGTTTTATGTCTATCGGATGATCGGCTGGTTCTAGCGCCTGCCCGCGTCGCGAAGGCCATGCGGCAGCAAGTGCAACATTGTGTAACAGATGCGCGCACGCTTTATGCGATGTCATCTGGAGCGACAACTTCGTCGTTAGAATGACATGCCAATCCTGCTCGGCAGGCTCCGGCTGGGTCCATAAACCACTCCTTTGGAGGTCGTGATGAAAAAAGTGTCCCTCGCAGTCCTGGTTTCGCTGTCCGCGCTGACGGGCGCCGCCTACGCACAAACGGAGAACGGCATCACGATGAGCACGGACCCCGCCCGGGCCGCCGACGTCGAGCAACGCGCGCAAGATCTGCAGTCGCGCCAGCAGGCCGCGGCCCAGTCAGAGTCCGAAGCGCCGATGAAGCACCACAAGAAGGGTGCGCATCCGCACCACAAGAAGCCGGCGCAGTAATGCGCGCGGCGGGCCGCGCGGTCGCGTAGTTCGCAGCCCGGTTCGCCGCCGCCCTGGCCGGCAAATCGCACGGGTGCCAAGCGTGGCGCACTGCCGGGCGATGGCCAGACAACGCGGCGCGCGGGCCGCCAGCCAGACAATCGAGCCGAAGCCGGTCATCCGGCCTCGGCTTTTTTCATGGGCCGAACGCCAATCGGCCAGCGAACCGGCCCGCGCGCGGGTTATGCTAAAGTCGCGCACCTCGAATTCACCCACTGTTAGTGCGCCACACGCGCGGAGAAAAAACGATGAGCAACATCCAGCTCGACATCGAATGGACCGAAGCGGCATCCCGCAAGATCGAAAAGCTGATGCCGCGCGGCAAAGGCACCGAGGCTTTCCTCGCGCTGCCCCCGATCGAATGCATGCCGATGGAAGGCGACGTGCTGTTCCTCGGCCCGGACGGCAAGCAGCAGCCGTTCATCGTTGCCGAACGTCAGTATCACCATGAAGGCGACGCCGACTGGACCATCGTCCTGATTCTCGACGTGCCCAGCACGGCGCACTGATCGCCGGTCCGGCAGGTCCAGACGCTCGACGGGCGGCCCTTTGCGGCCGCCCGTTTCGTTTTCAGCCTTTAGTTTTCGCCCTGTGAGCGCTGACGCCTAAGAGCGCGCCTCACTCCTGCACGCGCCGCCGCCCTTCCTTGACGTCGCCGCGTCGCGACTTGCCGTCGAGACGACGCTGCTTCGACGCGCGCGTGGGCCGCGTCGCCACGCGTGCCTTGCGCGTGACGCTCACACTGTCGATGAGCGCTTCGAGCCGCTCGAGCGCGGCGGCGCGATTCTGCTCCTGCGTGCGGAATTCCTGAGATTTGATGACGACCACGCCCTCGTGCGTGACGCGCCGGTCCGAGATCGCGAGCAGCCGCATCTTGAGCACGTCGGGCAGCGACGAGGCGCGGATGTCGAAACGCAGGTGGATGGCGCTCGACACCTTGTTCACGTTCTGCCCGCCCGCGCCCTGCGCCCGGACGGCGGTGAGTTCGATTTCGTGGAGCGGGACAGGTGGACGGGGAAACATGGCAGTCGGTCGGGGATGAGCCCGCCAGTTTCGCATACGCAGGCGCCCGCGATGCGATCCCGCGCAACCCCGAGCCCTGCGCCGCCCGATTCAGGCACACGATATGCGGTCCGCCAAACCGATGCCGGTGCAGCACGCGTTGCCGACCACCGGGCATTTGCCGCATACTTTCCGCAACCCTCCAAGGAGCACGCACCTCATGAAGCTGCGTCCAGCATTCGTCGCCGAACTGGCGGTCAATCTGCTGCTGCCCTGGGTCGCTTACCGGCTCGCCCAACCGTACTGGGGCGAAATCGGCGGCCTGATTGCCTCAGCCATTCCCCCGCTCGCCTGGAGCGCCGTCGAACTCGTCCGCTTCCGGCGCATCGACGCACTCTCGGCCGTCATTCTGCTCGGCATCGTTCTCTCGCTCGCGGCCATGGCCTTCGGCGGCGGCACGCGCGCGCTGCTGATGCGCGAGAGCCTCGCGTCCGGCGCGATCGGCGTGGCCTTCCTCGGTTCGCTGTTCGCGCGCCGCCCGCTGGTGTTCTATCTGACGCGCGCCACGGTCGCGCGAGAAACGCGCGAAGGCGTCGCGCGGCTCGAACTGCTGTGGAGCGAAAACCGCAGCTTCGCCGCCGCGATGCGCCTGCTCACGCTCGTCTGGGGCGCGGGGCTGTGCGCCGACGCGGCGCTGCGCACCTGGCTCGCGGCGACCTGGCCGATCGAACGCTTCCTGGTGGTCTCGCCGATCCTCGGCTACGTGGTGTTCGGCTTGCTGCTCGCGTGGACCTTCTGGTATCGCACGCGCATGCGCCGTATCCGCGGCACGCATGGACTGCTCGGCGATGCGTCGAGCCTGAGCGTCGATTAGTTCGCGTCTGCGTCTTCATCGTTCCTCGACGAAGCCTCGCTCGATGCGCCATCCCGTCGACGCGCGCGCATGCGTCGCGGGAAAGCCCGCATACAGAGACGGGCAGATCGCGCCCGAAATCCGATAAACTCAGCGCCACAGTCCGCGGCGCCCAGCCGCATTCGAACACCACCGGCAGTCGATGCGCTACTCCGTAGAAATCAGGAAATTCCTCTATAGCCAGTACTTCTACGGCGGTCTGCGCATCGCGGTCGGCATTTCGCTGCCGGCCATCCTGTGCCTGTTCGTTCTCGACAAGAGCGACCTCGGCTTCACGATTTCGACCGGCGCGCTCGGCGCCTGCGTGGTCGACATGCCCGGCCCGCTCAAGTACAAGCGCAACGAGATGCTCGCGTGCAGCGTGATCGGTTTTCTGTCCGCGTACGCCACGGGGCTCGCCACCTTCAGCCCGATCGCGCTCTGGGCCACCGTCGTGCCGCTCACCTTCGTGCTCTCGCTGATCGTGGTCTACGGCAACCGCTGGCCGCAGATCAGCTTCGCCACGCTGTTCATGATGGTGATGACGCTCGAGGAGCATTTCACGCCGCATCAGGCGCTCGTCAACGCGTTGTGGATTCTGCTGGGCGGCCTCTGGTACACGGGCTGGTCCACGCTCGTGAGCCGTCTCATGCTCGATCGCATCGAGCAGCAGGCGCTCGCCGAAAGCGTGTTCGCCTGCGCCGACTATCTGCTCGCGCGCGCGCAGTTCTACGACCTCGACAACGATCTCGACGAGTGCTATCGCAATCTCGTCGCCAAGCAGATCGCGGCGGTCGAGCGCCAGGACGCGGCGCGCGACATCGTCCTGCGCAACCTGCCCAAGCTACGCAGCGGAAGGATCGACGCGCGCCGGGCGATGCACTTCAACCTCTTCATCAACACGGTCGATCTGCACGAGCTGTTCGTGGGCGCACACACCGACTACCCGCTCGTGCGCAACACCTTCGGCGGCTCCGATCTGCTGGTGTTCTATCGCGACCTGATCCGCAAGGCCGCCGCCGATCTCGAAGACATCGGCCTCGCGGTGCTGCAGAACGAAGCGCCGCGCGCGAACGTCAACGTGAAGGCCGAACTGCGCGCGATCGAATACGAACTCGAGCTGCTCAAGAAGCGCGATCTGCCCGCGAAAGACCCCGAAGCGTACGCGGCGATCTCGGCCTCGTTCCGCCGCATCTGGAGCGCCACGCGTCTGATCGACCGCATGCGCCGCAGCCTCGCGAGCGAAGTGCCGACCACCGAAACCGAAGTGCGGATCGACGAGGCGCTCACGCGTTTCGTGACGAACCGGCGCGTCTCGTGGCTGCAGATCTTCTCGAACCTGACGATGGCGTCGCCGAGCTTTCGCCATGCGCTGCGCGTGACGATCGCCGTGGCCGTGGGCTTCTGGCTCGGACGCCTGCTGCCGCTCACGAACGCGTACTGGATCGTGATGACGAGCATCATCATTCTGAAGCCCGGCTACTCGCTCACGCGCCAGCGCAACGCGCAGCGTATCGTCGGCACGCTGATCGGCTGCGTGGCCAGCATCGCGCTGATCCTGCTCGTGAAGCAGCCGCTCGTGCTGCTCGTTTCGATGTTCGCGGCGATGGTGATGAGCTACAGCCTGCTGCTGTTCAACTACACGGCGAGTGTCGTTTTCACCTCGGCTTATGTGCTGCTGATGTTCCATCTGCTCGCGCCGGGCAGCATGCGCATCATCGGCGAGCGCGCCATCGACACGGTGGTGGGCTGCATGATCGCGATCGGCGCGAGCCATCTGTTCCCGTACTGGGAATATCGCCTGATGGGCAAGCTCGTGCACGACATGATCGCGGCGACGCGCGGCTATCTGGAAGCCAGCTGGTGGCGCAGCGCGCGCAAGGCTGCGCCGCAACCGGCCTTCGCGGGCGGCATGCTGACGGAGGCGTCGGCGCGCGTGGCGTCGGTCGCGACGGGCGGCAATGCGTCGGGTGCGAGCAACGCGCAAGCGTCGGAAGCGCTCGTGCTGGACG
>NZ_JAAGPN010000258.1:0-233 GCF_017104805.1 Paraburkholderia sp. Ac-20347
TTCGAGTGATAGCAGGTGACTAGATTGGAGACGACCATAGCTGGTAACATCAACAACAACGCACACACGGGACAGTCATAGATGATCCGGCATAACGAACATGAGTTATACGCAACTAGACGAGCGATAGATAAGCGTATGAGGTTGCTGATCAATATGTCAGTCAACAACAGTCTATTTATTGAGTTGTAGGAAGACACTATAGTTCTTTATTTTTTTTTTTTTTTTTTTTT
>NZ_JAAGPN010000259.1:0-11207 GCF_017104805.1 Paraburkholderia sp. Ac-20347
TCGCCGAAGCGCAGCCCGCGTTCTCGCCCGACGGCACGATGCCGCCCGGCGCGCCGCAAACCGTGCTGAACGTGCTGATGACGGCCGGTTCGCGCGTGAGCGCGAAGCACGTCGACCTGTCGCAGACATGGACCGACGAATTCGTGACCGGCGTGCAGTCCGCACCAACGCCGACGCAACAAAACACGCAGTAGAGACCGCAAAAGAATCACGCTAAAACGCACATAAAAAAGACCACCCCGGCCGACGGGACCCACCCGCCGCCCCCACCGACCGAACACGGCAGATCAACGCAACCGGCCCGCAAGACGGGCCGACACACCGGGCAACACCGGGACGCATCCCGCACCGGCGAGGCAGCCACGACGCATGCCGCGCCGCCCACGGACGCGTCCTTCAACCAAAGGTATTCGACATGACACCAGCCAGCAGCAGCGCCGCTCCGGCCAGCCCGACCTCCGGCACGGCCGCCCTCGCGCCCGAATCGAAAGCCCGCACCGTGTTCCGCGCGGTCAGCGGCAACTTCCTGGAAATGTACGACTTCATGGTCTACGGCTATTACGCAGCCGCGATCGCGTCGACGTTCTTCCCGGCCGACAGCGAATTCGCCTCGCTGATGCTCGCGCTGTCCGTGTTCGGCGCGGGCTTCCTGATGCGTCCGCTCGGCGCGATCGTGCTCGGCGCGTACATGGACCGTCACGGCCGCCGCAAGGGCCTGATCCTTTCGCTGTCGCTGATGGCCGTCGGCACGCTGTGCGTCGCCGTGGTGCCGGGCTACGCCACCATCGGCATCGCCGCGCCGGCCATCGTGCTGATGGGCCGTCTGCTGCAAGGCTTCTCGGCGGGCGCGGAACTCGGCGGCGTGTCGGTCTATCTCGCCGAAATCGCCACCAAGGGCAACCGCGGCTTCTACTGCTCGTGGCAGTCGGGCAGCCAGCAGGTGGCCGTGGTGTTCGCCGCCGCGCTCGGCGTGGCGCTGCACGCGCTCGTGCCCGCGCCGGAAATGCATAGCTGGGGCTGGCGCGTGCCGTTCGTGGTCGGCTGCATGATCGTGCCGTTCCTGTTCTACATCCGCCGCACGCTGCGCGAAACCGAAGAATTCGAAGCGCGCCGCCATCATCCGGGCATCGGCGAGATCGCGCGCGCCATCGCGAGCAATTACGGCATCGTGCTCGCGGGCATGGGCCTCGTCATCATGACGACGACCTCGTTCTACCTGATCACCGCCTACACGCCGACCTTCGGCAAGGTCGAGCTGAATCTCTCGTCGCTCGACGCGCTGCTCGTCACGGTCTGCGTGGGCGTGTCGAACTTCATCTGGCTGCCGATCGCGGGCGCCGTGTCGGACCGCGTCGGCCGCGCGCCGGTGCTGATCGCCTGCACGGCGCTCGCCATCCTCACCTGCTATCCGGCGATGCAGTGGCTCGTGGCCGCGCCCTCGTTCGGCGCGCTGCTCGCGGTCGAACTGTGGCTCTCGACGCTCTACGCGTGGTACAACGGTGCGATGGTCGTCGCGCTGACCGAACTGATGCCCGCGCACGTGCGCACCACGGGCTTCTCGATGGCGTACAGCCTCGCCACGCTCATCGGCGGCTTCACGCCGGCGATCTCCACGTGGCTGATCCACCTCACCGGCGACAAGGCCGCGCCGGGCGCATGGATGAGCGTCGCCGCGGTGTGCGGCCTCGTCGCCACGCTGTTCCTGTATCGTTCGAAGGCCACGCGCGAACAGTACAAGACCGCGTAACCCGCAACGGAAGGACCGAAGGACCGCCTGGGCATGAGACTTTTGCTCGTCGAAGACAACGAAGAACTCGCGCATTGGCTCACGCGCACGCTGACCGATGACGGTTTCATGCTCGACCACGTCGGCGACGGCGAGGCGGCCGAGGACGCGCTGCGCGCGTCGTCGTACGACGTGGTGCTGCTCGATCTGAATCTGCCGCGCATGTCGGGCAAGGCGCTGCTGCGCCGCATGCGCTCGCGCGGCGACGCCACGCCCGTGCTGATCCTCACAGCCACCGGCGCCATCGACGAAAAAGTCGTCTGTCTGGGCGCCGGCGCAGACGACTACATCGTCAAACCCTTCGACGCGCGCGAGCTGGTGGCGCGCGTCAAGGTGCTGGCGCGCCGCCAGGCGCCCTCGCGCTCGAACCGCATCCGCTGCGGCGACCTGCTCTACGACATGGACAGCCGCCGCTTCTACGTGGATGAAGACGCGCTCACGCTCACGCCGCGCGAACACGCGGTGCTCGAAACGCTGATCCTGCGCGCGAAGAAAACCGTCTCCAAGGCCACGCTCGCCGAATCGGTCAGCGACGCCGACGCGCCCACCAGCGAGGACGCGATCGAAATCTACGTATCGCGTCTGCGCAAGAAGCTCGAAAAGAGCAGCGCCACCATCATCACGCTGCGCGGCCTCGGCTATCTGCTCGAAGACGCCGAAGCCGACGAATAACGCGCACGATGCACGCGCACGATGCCCTCCGCGGATGAAACCCACCAATAGCCTGCGCGTTCGCCTGCTGCTCTGGCTCGTGCTGCCGATGACGGTGTTCATCGCGGCGGCGGGCGTGATTACGCACGGCAACGCGTGGCGCACCGCGAATCTCCTGCAGGACGACGCGCTGCTCTCGGCGGCGCGCGTGATGGCGGGCGACATCGGCTGGGAAGGCAACACGCTTTCCGCGCCGATTTCGCCGAGCGCGATCGAAATCCTGCGCACCGCGAGCCGCGATCAGGTGTTTTTCCGCGTGCAGGAAATCGGCGGGCCGATCATCGCGGGCACGTCCGATTTTCCGCAGCGCGTGCCCGACGTCTCGCCGCAGTGGTACGACGCGAAAGTCGACGGCGTGCCGATCCGCGCGGTCTCGCTGATCCGTCCGATGTACGACGCGGGCGTGACGCGCCGCGTGGTGATTTCGGCGGGCCGCACACTCAACGAACGCGACGCGCTGGCGCTCGCGCTCTGGCGTCCGCAGATGTTCTATTTCGCGGCCATCGTCGCGGCGGCGATCGTGCTCGTGAGCGTCGCGCTCACGCTGGAACTGCGTCCGCTCACGCGGCTCGCGCGCGGGCTGCCCGAGCGCGTGCGCACGTCGTCGGTGCGCATCGACACCGAGCCGCTGCGCACCGAACTGCGCCCGATCGTGAGCGCGTTCAACGAATGTCTCGACATCATCGAGCGCAAGACGGCGATGCAGCGACGCTTTATCGCCGACGCCGCGCATCAGTTGCGCACGCCGCTCACGCTGCTCGGCACGCAGTTGCAGTACGCGCGCCGCCAGCAGGACCCCGAGCGTCTGCACGAAACGCTCACGGCGATGCATCAGAGCAATCGCTCGCTCGTCGGTCTGACGAACCAGCTGCTCACGCTCGCGCAGGCCGAAGCCGCCGATTACACGCAGTTCGAAGGCGTGCGCGTGGACATGCGCGCGGTGGCGACGGGCGTGATCGAACAGCTCGCGCTGCTCGCGCAGCGGCGGCGCGTCGAACTCGTCGCCACGCTCGCCGAGCAGGCCGTGGTGATGGGCAACGAGCAACTGCTCACGGTGCTCGTGTTCAATCTCGTCGATAACGCCATCCGCTACTCGCCCGAAGGCGGCACGGTGGCGGTGACGCTGGTGGGCGCGTCGGCGTCGGTGACGCTGTCGGTCGCCGACGAAGGCGCGGGCATTCCCGACGCGTTGCGCGACAAGGTGTTCGAGCCGTTCTTCCGCGCCTCGACGCAGCCGGGCAGCGGACTCGGTCTTGCCATCGTGCGTGAAATCGCGCGCGCGCATCGCGCGGAGATCCGGCTGGAGCGCGGCGTGGAAGGACGCGGGACGGCGGCGGTGGTGCAGTTTCCGGTCGGCGCGCCGGGCGAAACGCTCGCGGCGCGCTGACGCCCGCGCATCCGCTCAACCTCGTTCGCTCAACCTTGCGCGGGCGCCGAAATCGGCGCGCCGAAAATCGCGCGCTGATACGCCGCCAGCAATTCCGGCTCCTCGATCGAGCCGTGATGATGCAATTGCCGCCAGACGCCGTCGAGCTTCACGAACCAGCGCGTGGTGCGGATGCGCAAATCGAGCGTCGTGCCCGCCGCCGTGAACGTGCCGCGCTCGCGGCCCACGAACAGATGCCAGTCCGCGCCGCCGTTTTCGGTGAAATCGTGGAACGCCACCTGCACGCGCGCCGGCCCTTCGAAGAGCGTGCGATAGCCGTCGCGAATGGCGGGCCAGCCGCGCCGGATGCCGCCGATTGGATTGTCCATGCTCGGCGTTTGAGCGGCCGCGCCGCCCGATTCTTCATTTGACTCGCCGCTTGCCCAGTTCGCGGCGAGCGCATCGAGATCGCGCGCATTGAAGGCGCGGTAAAAGTCGATCAGCGCGTCGAGCGCGCCGCCGTCGTTGGCGCGCGTTTGCGCGCCGTTGATGAAATCGTGTTTCGCTTGCATGGCGTTGCTCTCCTCGGCTCATTCATCGTGTCGCGCGGATGCCCGACATGCACCCAGACTACGCGCGAACGGCTATCTGTAGAACCGAATTGATTTGATACGAGTAATCTTCATTTCAGATAGCTGGCCGGTTCTGTGCTAGCCTGCGCGTCTGCACCTTTCGACCGCGAGGCCCCGTCATGGATCTGACCGACCTGAAAACCTTCGAGGCCGTCGCGCGCCACGGCAGCATGAACAAGGCCGCCGCCGAGCTGAACACCGTGCAGTCGAACGTCACGGCGCGCATCCGCGCGCTGGAGGACGCGTTGGGCCTCGCGCTGTTCGAGCGCCACGCGCGCGGCGTGATCGCCACGCCTGCCGGCAAGCGCATGCTGCCCTTCGTCGGACGCATCGCGAGGCTGATGGACGACGCGCGCAACGCCGCGCGCGACGACGGCACACCCGGCGGCACGCTCGCGCTCGGCGCGCTCGAAACCATCACGGCGCTGCGGCTCTCGCCGCTGCTGACCGAGTTCGCGAGCACGTATGCGGACGTGCGGCTCGTCGTGAGTTCAGGCAACACGCCACGGCTGATGCAGGACGTGGTCGACGGCCGGCTCGACGGCGCGTTCGTCGCCGGTCCGGTGGCGCATCCCGATCTGCGGCAGAGCGTGGTGTTCACCGAGGAACTGGTGCTGGCCACGAGTCCCGCCATTCGCACGCCCGCCGATCTGTCGAAGGTCGCCGACCTCAAGACCATCGTGTTTCAGCTCGGCTGTTCGTACCGGCAGCGGCTCGAAGCGTGGCTCGCGGGGCGCGGCATCGTGACGGCGACGCCGCTCGAATTCGGCTCGCTCGATGCGATCCTGAGCTGCGTGGCGGCGGGCGTCGGCGTGACCTTGCTGCCGGCGGGATCGGTCGCGCCCGCGGCGGCTGCGGGCAAGATCGCGCTGCATCGCATGCCCGCCGACGTCGCGCGCGTGAAGACGCTGTTCGTGCGCCGCCACGACGGTTATGCGTCGAGCGCGCTCACGGCATTTCTCGCTTTGACGCACGCGTTCGCCGAGCGGGACGCGACGTCATCCTCGCCATCCTCACGGCGCACGGGCCGGCGTCAACCGCAGAAAGCCAGCCCCGAGAGCAAGCTCACGAGCGCCGCGGGCGTCAGATAACCGGCGAACGCATACGCCACGAGCGCGATCACGAGCACGCCCACAAGCGCAATCACAAGCGCAATCACAAGCGCAATCACAAGCGCGCCCGCGCAGACGCCCGGAACGCGCCGCTTCACGCGCTCGCTCATGCGGGCTGCGCCGCCAGCCTCGCCACGCGCCGATCGTCGATCGGCATGTGCAGCAAGCCGGATATCACGCCCAGCGCCACCGATCCGTACCAGAGCGGCGCATACGAATGCATCGCGTCGAACACCACGCCGCCCAGCCACACGCCGAAGAAACTGCCGAGCTGGTGGCCGAAGAACACGAAGCCGAACAAGGTCGCGATATAGCGCACGCCGAACACCTGCGAGACGATGCCGTTCGTCAGCGGCACGGTGCCGAGCCACGTGAGTCCCATCACCGCCGCGAAGATGTAGAGGCTCGCGGGCGTGAGCGGCAGCGTCACGAACAGCGCCATCGCCGCCGCGCGCACGAAATAGAGGCCCGAAAGCAGGAATTTGCGCCGCAGGAATCCGCCCGCGTAGCCGCACAAGAACATGCCCGCCGTGTTCGCCAGCGCGATGATCGCGAGCGCCATGCTCGCCTCGCGCGCGCTCATGCCCTTGTCGAGCAGATACGCGGGCAGATGCGCGCCGATGAACGCGAGCTGGAATCCGCACGAAAAGAAGCCGAGATTGAGCAGCCAGAAGCCGCGATGCGCGAACGCTTCTTTCACGGCGGCGCGGATGCCGGTTTCGGATTCGGTGTCGAGATGTGCGTGCGTTGCGTCGGCGGCACGGCCCGCCGGCCGGTCGCGCAACCACGCCGCGAGCGGCGCGCTCGCAAGCATGACGGCCGCGAACGCGAGGATCGCCGTGGTCCAGCCCGCCGCGCCGATCAGCGTCTGCGCAAACGGCACCATCACGAACTGCCCGAGCCCGCCGATCGTGCCCGCGACGCCGAGCGCCCAGCCGCGCCGATCGTCGGGAAAAAGCCGCGACAGCGCGCCATAGACCGTGCCGAACGCAGTGCCCGACAAGGCCACGCCGATCAGCACGCCCACGCCGAAGGTGTAGACGCCCGTCGACGCCGCCAGCGCCATCACGACGAGCCCGAGCGCGTAGAGCAGCGCGCCCGCGCAGATCACGCGCGCCGAGCCATAGCGGTCGGCGATCATGCCGGTGAGCGGCTGCGCGAAGCCCCAGAGCAGATTCTGCAAGGCCAGCGCGAGGCCGAAGGTTTCGCGCGGCCAGCCGCGCGCGAGCGTGACCGGCAGCAGAAACAGGCCCTGCACGTTGCGCACGCCCAGCGCCGCGCCCATCACGATGCCGCCCGCGCCCACCAGCAGCCAGCGCCGCCGCCATGCTTCGTCTCGATCCCACACCGTCGCTCTCCTCGCGCGTGCTTGATTCACGCAGTAAAGCGCGCGAGCGGGGCGGCGTTCAAGCCAGTTTTTGGCGCGATTCGCATGCATAAAACGCATGCGAAAGCCGTTCAGACGACGCCGGGCCGCGCCTCGTCGAGTATCCAGTCGATGACGGCGCGCACGTCGTCGCGCGGCGCTGGGTCGGCGCGGCAGAGCCAGTAGGCGTAGCCGGTCGGACGCGTGGGCCACGCCGCGCCGATGGCGACGAGGCGTCCGTCGGCCAGCATCGGTTCGACCAGCGCATGGCGTCCGAGCGCGATGCCGCGTCCCGCCAGCGCGGCCTGGATCACCTGATCGTAAGTGTTGAAGCGCAGCACGCCGCGCGGCTGCGCCGCGTCGAGGCCGAGTTCGCCGAGATGATCGGCCCAGCGCAACAACGGACGGCGCGGGCCGTCGAATTCGAGCAGCGCATGCTGCGCGAGCGTGGCCGCGTCGAGCGTCGCGACGCCCAGCGACGGATGCGCGACCGGCATCACGTATTCCTCGTAGAGCCGCGTCGCGTCGGGCAAGGCCGCGTTCGCGCCCGCGTAGCGCAAGGCGAGGTCGATGCCTTCGGCGCGCAGGTCGAGCACCTTGTCGGAGGCCGCGACGCGCACGTCGATCTGCGGATGCCTTGCCTGCAGACTGCCGAGACGCGGCAGCAGCCACAATCCCGCCACGCCCAGGCTCGCGGTGATCGTGACCGGCTGGCGCGCGCGCGGCGCCATCAGCGCGCCCATCACGTCCTGCAACTGCGCGACCGCGCTTTCGGCCGTGCGAAACAGGCGCTCGCCCTCGGGCGTGAACGCGATCGAACGATAGCCGCGATGAAAGAGACGCACGCCGAGCAGATCTTCGAGCGCGTTGATCTGGCGACTCACCGCCGACTGCGTGAGACACAGATCCTCGGCGGCGAGCGTGATGCTCATGCGCCGGCCGACCGCCACGAAACCACGGATGAAGTCGAGCGACGGCAGTTTGACGAGCGGCACTGGCATGCGTGTTCCTCATGCGAACGGTGCGAGAAGATTGATTGATGCGCGCGGCGGGGTCAAGTGCAATGTCGGTTCCCGAATCGCTCCTGAAACGCCATGGATTTCGACGACTACGACCCGCCGCCCGAGCGCATCGCGCTGATCGCCGCCGACGGCTACCGCCTCGGCGCTTATGTCTGGCGCGGGCGTCCGTCGATTGAGGCAAGCCCGCGTCCCGTCGTGGTCGTCAATCCCGCCACGTCAGTGCGCTGCCGCTACTACTTCCGCTTCGCCGCCTGGTTGTTCCGGCACGGCTGCGATGTGCTGCTTTACGACTATCGCGGTATCGGCGAATCGCGTCCGCCCGACCTCGCCGCGCTCGACGCCTGCTGGCTCGACTGGGGCGAGCGCGACTGCGAGGCCGCATTACG
The DNA here is from genome assembly GCF_017104805.1 of Paraburkholderia sp. Ac-20347. Classification (NCBI taxonomy): domain Bacteria; kingdom Pseudomonadati; phylum Pseudomonadota; class Betaproteobacteria; order Burkholderiales; family Burkholderiaceae; genus Paraburkholderia; species Paraburkholderia sp. Ac-20347. The sequence goes on from NZ_JAAGPN010000259.1 coordinate 8,382, forward strand.
CTACGCACGCGTGGCGTTTCCGGGTCAGCCGATCGACGTGGTCGCGCACAGCATCGGCGGCTTCGCGCTCGGGCTCGCGCCGTCGAACCGGCACGTGCGCCGCGTCTTCACGATGGGCGCGCAGTACGCCCACTGGCGCGATTACGCGCCGCGCAGCCGCCTCGCGATGCGACTCAAGTGGCACGTCGCGATGCCCATGCTCGCGCATCTGTTCGGCTATGTTCCGGCGGCGCGGCTCGGCTGGATGGAAGACACGCCGCGCGGCGTCGCGTTCGCGTGGAGCCGCAGCCGCGCGCGTTTCGAGGATACCTACACGCGCGCGCCCCTCGCGCGCACGCCGGAGCAGCGCGCCGCGCTGGTCGCGCGCTTCGCGGGACTGCGCGCGCCCACGCTCGCGCTGAGCGTCACCGACGATCCGTTCGGCACGATTGCCGCCGTCGAACGCCTGCTGCGCTATTTCACGCACAGCCGCACGACGCATCTGCGGCTCGCGCCCGCGCAGATCGGCGCGGCGCGCATCGGCCATTTCGCGTTTTTCAACGCGCGTTTCGACGCGACGCTCTGGCCGATCGCGCTCGACTGGCTGCGCGACGCACGCCTGAGTGCGGCCACGCCGGGCACGATCGTGTCAGGCGGCTTCGACCGTGAAGCCGAAGCCAAAGCCGAAGCGAACTGCGCATGCACCGATACCCTCGCCGATCCGCGCCCGTGGCGCTGACGTCATCGGCGAAATTCGACCGGTCGTTCTTTTTTCCACCGATTCTGCTATCGTGCACGAACCGTCCGGTCGCGACGGATTGAATCGCAGCGTCATCAAAACGCCATCGCGCCTTCGCCAGACTGCTTCGGTCGCCCAGACGCGCGTGGACCATTCGAGGACCTCATGAGCGCAGACTTCCAGCATCGTTACGCGTACACCAACGGCATCCGCATGCATTACGTCGAGCACGGCGAAGGTCCGCTCGTGCTGCTCTGTCACGGCTGGCCCGAGTCCTGGTATGCGTGGCGGCATCAGATCGAGGCGCTGGCGGCGGCGGGTTATCGCGTCGTCGCCCCCGATCAGCGCGGATACGGCGACACCGAGACGCCGCTCGACACCGCCGCCTACGACATCCTCAATCTGACCGGCGATCTCGTCGGGCTCGTCAACGCGCTGGGCGAGCATCAGGCGACGATCGTCGGCCACGACTGGGGGTCGATCGTCGCGGCCCACGCGGCGCTGCTGCGGCCCGACCTGTTCCGCGCGCTCGCGCTGTGCAGCGTGCCGTATCTGCCGCGCTCGCGCGTGCGCCCTGCCGTGCACTTCGCCAGCAACACGCAGGAGCATCACTTCTATCAGGAGTATTTCCAGACGCCCGGACGCGTCGAGCGCGAACTCGAAGAGGACGTGCGCCGCGCGCTGCTCGGCGTCTACTACACGGCGGGCGGCGAGAGCCGGCGTCATCCCGAGCACGCGCGCATCGGCTTCATGGCGTTCCCGAAAAACGCGCGCTTCGTCGACAGCCTCGCGTATCCCGACACGCTGCCGCCCTGGCTCAGCGACGCCGATCTCGACGTGTTCGCCGCGCAATACCGCAAGAGCGGCTTTCGCGGCACCATCGACTGGTATCGCAATCTCGACCGCAACTGGGCGCTCACGCCTTTCCTCGACGGCGCGCGCATCCAGCAGCCGACGCTGTTCGTCGCGGGCGAACAGGACGGCGTGATCCGCATGACGGCGAAGGCCTACGAGGCGCTCGAAACCAACGTGCCGCGCCTCGCGCGCAAGGTGCTGCTGCCCGAGGCGGGCCACTGGATCCAGCAGGAACGTCCCGCCGACGTCAACGCGCTGCTGGTCGATTTTCTGCGCAGCGAGGCCGTGCAGCGCGAGTTCGGTTAAGGCGCGCGCGGGTCGTTCCTGGGTCGTGCCGGGTCGCGCATTAGCAGAAAAAAACTTCCGGAAACCGAAAAAAAACCGCCGTCGCGTGCGCCCCACGCGACGGCGTTTATGCGTTGCGCAAATCCGCCCGTCAGGTTATAAATGAAAATAATTCTTATTCAGTAACATGACTGAGCCGATCCATCGGCTGATGCGCCGGCCTGCCGCGCGGGGTGAAAAGGGGAAGTTCGATGTCCGCCGTCCAACTCGACGTGCAGCGGGAAGTGCATGCGCTCTACCGTGACCATCACGGCTGGCTGCATGGCTGGCTGCGCCGCAAGCTCGGCAACGCTTTCGAAGCGGCGGACCTCGCGCAGGACACGTTCTTGCGCATTCTCGGCGCGCACGAGCGGCTCGGCGCGCTCGAACTGCGCGAGCCGCGCGCCTACCTCACCACGGTCGCGCGCCGCGTGCTGCTCAATCACTATCGGCGGCTGTCGCTCGAACAGGCGTTTCTCGACGCCCTCGCCTGTCTGCCGGAGCCGCAGGCGCCCTCGCCCGAAGACCGCTATCTGATCCTCGAAACGCTGCACGAAGTCGATGCGATGCTCGACGGCCTCGCGCCGCGCGCGCGCACGGCATTTCTGCTTGCGCAACTCGAAGGGCTGACCTACGCGGAAATCGCCGAGAAGCTCGACGTCAATGTGCGCACGGTGAAGCGCTATATGGCGAGCGCGTTCGAAGCCTGTTTGCTGATGACGCTGTGAAGCCGCCGTACGTGACCGACGCGGGCGGCGACAGCGCCGCGCACGCCCAGCCCGAGTCCCTCAACACGTTCGATTCCTTCGACGACGACGCGCGTCCGCTCGAACGCGCCGTCGCGCGCGCGGCCGCGCAATGGCTCGTGCGGCTCGCCGACAACCCGACGGCCGAGGACATCGCCGCCTGCTCGCGCTGGCGCGCCGCCG
>NZ_JAAGPN010000260.1:0-11310 GCF_017104805.1 Paraburkholderia sp. Ac-20347
TCCGCACACGCTGCAGGCCGTCGCGCCGCCGCAGCCTCATCCGCACCCCAAAGTCGCCGCCGCGCCCGAAACGCCGGCATCGAGCGCGGATGCAGCTTCGGACGCTTCGGACGCTTCGGCGGCTTCGGCCGCCAGCGCCGCGACCGGCGCGAGCGGGACCGCCGCGGCCAAGGGCGGCGGCAACGGCAACAATCCGTCGGCGCAAGCCGCGCAGGCTTCGCACGGCCTCAAGTTTTCGGTGCCGCCGTCGGGCGAATTGCAGTACGACACGTTTTATAACGGCGTGCGCAATCAGCCCGGCACGATCCACTGGAAGAGCGACGGCCAGCACTACGAGATGGTCGTCGAAGTGCCGCTGCCTTTCGTCGGCACCTTCAGTTGGACCAGCAAGGGTCACGTCGATCCGTTCGGTCTCGCGCCCGATCAGTACATCGAGAAACGCGGACGCCGTCCCGCCGACGTCACCGTGTTCAATCGCGACCAGAAGCAGATCGTTTTTACGCGGACGCCGAATTCGCTTGCGCTGCCCGACGGCGCGCAGGACCGCTTCAGCATGGTCATGCAGCTCGCGAGCCTCGTGCGCGGCGATCCGGACACGTACAAGCCCGGCGTCACGCGCGAGTTCTACGTCGCCGACAACGACAGCGGCGAGACCTGGCCCATCACCACCATCGGCGACGAAACGGTGAGCACCGATCACGGCTATGTGACCGCGCGCCATTTCATGCGCCTGCCGCGCCATGACGGCGACAAGCGCCGCATCGACGTCTGGCTCGCGCCCGCGCTCGGCTGGCTGCCCGTGCGCATCATGCAGACGGAGCCGAACGGCAACGAATTCGAACTGGTCTGGCGCGGCGCGCTGGTGCCGCCGGGCGGCGACAAAGCAAGCAACGCTGCGCCGAATTCATCGCCGAATGCAGCGCCGAATGCAGCGCCGGAAGCATCGCCAAACGCAGCACCGACGGTCGCGCCCTCCACGCCTTCGACCGATATGACGAATGCGCCGCCCGCCAACGCCGCGCCCGCGAATCCGGCCGCGCCGGCCGCACCGGACGCTTCGAACGCAGCCACGCCCACGGCACAGGGCAGCGAGAACAGCAACGCCGCGCCAGCCGAAGCGCCAACCGTTCCGCAGCCCTCGGCAGCGCCCGAGTCGTCATCGCCTGCAACGCCCACGCTGCCGCCCGCCGACGCTCCGCTTCATCCCTGAAACGCCGTTGCGCGCGTCAACGCACATTGCGTCACAAAGAAGTCGCGCGCACGCCGCGAAAGCAGCCCTTCTTTCCGCACGGTTTTGGGAAATAGCGCATACTGGAATCGGCAAAGCGACCCGCTTTGGCCACGCGCGCAGACGGCTATGCACCGCCTGCCGCCCACGCGGCGCAGCGCCCGGCACACGTCATCGGGCGTCCCGCGAAGTCACGCAGAACGACTGCAAGGCGAGCACCAGAAAGGACTGAAGAAACGGCTCGAGGGAGGCCGTGTCGTACGCAACACGGAACACAGCGTCACGCACAACCGTCGCACATAACGGCAAGAAACTTACGAACGTCCGCGATGCATCACGGATAGCGCCATGAACGCCGGTCGGCATCATCGCGCGCAGCTTTCAGGCGCGCCGCTTGCGGCAACCGTGCGTTTGGGCAGTACCTCGCAATCAGCCTGACTCCCAACCCACTACGGTGAAGGAGGAACGCATGCAAGCGACTGTCAACGGCATCGATACGCGCTACGTCTTCGAAGACCGCAGCGGTGGCCCGGCGCTGACGTTCATCCACCAGCTGGGCGGCGATCTCACGGTATGGGATGCGCTTGCGGGGCACTTTCGCCATCGTCATCGCGTGCTGCGTTACGACGTGCGCGGCCATGGCGGCAGCGCCGTCGCGCACGAGGCGTTCGGCTTTCGCGAACTCGCCGCCGATCTCGCCGCGCTGCTCGACGATCGCGACATTCGCGCGACGCATCTCGTCGGCATGTCGATGGGCGGCATGATCGCGCAACAGTTCGCACTCGATTACGCGGAACGCGTGCTGTCACTCACGCTTTGCGACACCGCGAGCCGCACCGCGCCCGAAGCGCGCGAGAGCTGGAACGAGCGCGCCGCGCTCGTGCGCCGCGAAGGTATCGGCACGCTCGCCGACGTGACAATGGCGCGCTGGTTCACGGCGAATTTCCGCGAGACGCATCGCGATACCGTCACGCATGTTTGCGACGTGTTGTTACGCACGCCTGCTGAAGGTTATGCACGCGCCTGCGAGGCGCTACGCGATTTCGACGTGCACGAACGGCTCGCGCAATTGCACGTGCCCACGCTCGTCGTCGCGGGTCGTCACGACAGCGGCACGCCGCCCGCACACACCGAAGCGCTCGCGCGGGCCATCGCGGGCGCACGCTACGAATTGCTCGACGCCGCGCATCTGGCCCCGGTAGAGGAGTCACAACGATTCGCGGCCTTGCTTGAAACGTTTCTTCGCCAGCAGGTCTAAGAAGTTGCACCCGGTAGCATCACGAAGCACAGACTGAAACAGACGGAACCCCGAGGGAGAGCAGTCGAAAACAAGAGGTGCAGTGGGACCCACCCCTTGAATTCCAGAACGAACGCTCCATGTATCAACTCAAGCAGTGAGGGAGCACAGGAAAAAGGAGTGTCGCCATGCAGATGATCTACAACAGTCCGAATTATTGCGTTGTCGAGTTCCCGCCGCAGGACGGCCATGTCGCCATGCGCTCGGGCGGGTACGAGATCGTCGACAAGAACTCGCGTCGCGAGATCTTCATCGACGGCGCAATGGCCGCGCGTTTTCGCGAAGACGTACAGAAGTTGATGGAGGAAGACCAGTCGCTCGACGAGGTGGACGAATTCCTCGGACAGTTCGACAGTCTGATGCAGCAACCCGTGGTGCTCCACTGACCCTCTGAGCGCGTCGCCGCGAACCGGCGTCGCGCAGCGGCGGCACCCCGCTCGGAAAACCCCGCCTGGCCTCGCGGTCGCGCGGGGTTTTCTTTGTCCGGCGGGTTGGCGTCAGCCGCGCGGATATCCGCGCATATCCGCACCTTCGCGCTTTACCGCCACGTTCCCGCGCGCCCTCGCCCCAAAGCCCGCTGCGGGCCTTGCGCGTCAGCGCGGCGCCCCGGCTGCGGCTACAATAACGGGTTTCCCCGTCCAACCGGCTCCACGCCCGCTCGCGACCCATGAACCAGCCTGCCGACACCGTTTCGCGTCCCGCCGCGAACACCTCCGCGCCCACCCGCTACACGCGCGGCGCCGCGCTGCCCGCGCTGCTCGCTGCACGCATCCTGATTCTCGACGGCGCGATGGGCACGATGATCCAGCGCTACAAGCTCGACGAAGCCGCTTATCGCGGCGAGCGCTTCAAGGACTATCCGCGCGACATCAAGGGCAATAACGAACTGCTCTCGCTCACGCAGCCGCAGATCATCCGCGAGATTCACGACCAGTATCTCGCCGCGGGCGCGGACATCATCGAAACCAACACGTTCGGCGCGACCACGGTGGCGCAGGACGACTACGGCATGGGCGAACTCGCCATCGAGATGAACGTGGAGTCGGCGAAACTCGCGCGCGCCGCGTGCGACAAGTACTCGACGCCCGACAAGCCGCGCTTCGTCGCGGGCGCGATCGGACCGACGCCGAAGACCGCGAGCATCTCGCCCGACGTCAACGATCCGGGCGCGCGCAACGTGACGTTCGAGGAACTGCGCCGCGCGTACTACGAGCAGGCCAAGGCGCTGATGGACGGCGGCTGCGATCTGTTCCTCGTCGAGACGATCTTCGACACGCTCAACGCCAAGGCCGCGCTGTTCGCGCTCGACCAGCTGTTCGAGGACACCGGCGAGAACCTGCCGATCATGATCTCGGGCACCGTCACCGACGCCTCGGGCCGCATTCTCTCGGGTCAAACCGTCGAGGCGTTCTGGAATTCGCTGCGTCACGCGAAGCCGCTCACGTTCGGCCTGAACTGCGCGCTCGGCGCGGCGCTGATGCGCCCGTACATCGCCGAACTCGCGAAGCTGTGCGACACCTACGTGTCGTGCTACCCGAACGCGGGCCTGCCGAATCCGATGAGCGACACCGGCTTCGACGAACTGCCCGCCGACACCTCGGGGCTCCTGAAGGAGTTCGCGACGGCCGGTCTCGTGAACGTCGCGGGCGGCTGCTGCGGCACCACGCCCGAGCACATCGAGGCCATCGCGAAGGCGCTCGCCGAGATCAAGCCGCGCCGCTGGCCGGGTCAGTATCGCGATGTCGAATAAGACGCGCCGCTGCCCTCCCGCTACCCTGAACGACACACCGACGAACCCTGACGACCCGGTCCCCCGCCATGACTGACCATACCCTGCGACTCTCCGGCCTCGAACCGTTCAACGTGACGGACGGCACGCTGTTCATCAACGTGGGCGAGCGCACCAACGTGACCGGCTCGAAGGCGTTCGCGCGCATGATTCTCAACGGCCAGTTCGACGAGGCGCTCGCGGTCGCGCGCCAGCAGGTCGAAAACGGCGCGCAGATCATCGACGTCAACATGGACGAGGCGATGCTCGATTCGAAAGCGGCGATGGTGCGCTTCATGAATCTGATCGCGTCCGAGCCCGACATCGCGCGCGTGCCGATCATGATCGACTCGTCGAAGTGGGACGTGATCGAAGCGGGCCTGCAATGCGTACAGGGCAAGGCCATCGTCAACTCGATCTCGCTCAAGGAAGGCCGCGAGCCGTTCATCCATCACGCGAAGCTGATCCGCCGTTACGGCGCGGCGGCCGTGGTGATGGCGTTCGACGAAACCGGTCAGGCCGACACGTATCAGCGCAAGATCGAGATCTGCCAGCGCTCGTACGACGTGCTCGTGAACGAAGTCGGCTTCCTGCCCGAAGACATCATCTTCGACCCGAACATCTTCGCGGTCGCCACGGGCATCGAGGAGCACAACAACTACGCGGTGGACTTCATCGAAGCCACGCGCTGGATCAAGCAGAACCTGCCGCACGCGAAGATCAGCGGCGGCGTCTCGAACGTGTCGTTCTCGTTCCGCGGCAACGACCCGGTGCGCGAAGCGATCCACACCGTGTTCCTCTACCACGCCATTCAGGCGGGCATGGACATGGGCATCGTGAACGCGGGCCAGCTCGGCGTGTATGCCGATCTCGACGCCGAACTGCGCGAGCGCGTCGAAGACGTGGTGCTCAATCGCCGCGACGACGCCACCGACCGTCTGCTCGAAATCGCCGACAAGTTCAAGACCGGCGCGGCGAAGAAGGAAGAGAACCTGGAGTGGCGCAATCAGGACGTCGAGAAGCGTCTTGCGCATGCGCTCGTGCACGGCATCACGAACTTCATCGTCGAAGATACCGAGGAAGCGCGCCAGAAGATCATGGGCGGCGGCGGCCGTCCGATCAACGTGATCGAAGGCCCGCTGATGGACGGCATGAACATCGTCGGCGACCTGTTCGGTCAGGGCAAGATGTTCCTGCCGCAGGTGGTGAAATCGGCGCGCGTGATGAAGCAGGCCGTCGCGCACCTGATTCCGTTCATCGAGGAAGAAAAGCGTCTGCTCGCCGAATCGGGCGCGGACGTGCGCGCGAAGGGCAAGATCGTCATCGCGACCGTGAAGGGCGACGTGCACGACATCGGCAAGAACATCGTGTCGGTCGTGCTCCAGTGCAACAACTTCGAAGTGGTCAACATGGGCGTGATGGTCCCGTGCAACGAGATCCTCGCGAAGGCGAAGGTCGAGGGCGCGGACATCATCGGTCTGTCCGGCCTCATCACGCCGTCGCTCGAAGAGATGGCCTACGTCGCGAGCGAAATGCAGCGCGACGACTACTTCCGCGTGAAGAAGATTCCGCTGCTGATCGGCGGCGCGACCACCTCGCGCGTGCACACGGCCGTGAAAATCGCGCCGCATTACGAAGGCCCGGTCGTGTACGTGCCGGACGCGTCGCGCTCGGTCTCGGTGGCGTCGAGCCTGCTGTCCGACGAAGGCGCGGCGAAATACATCGACGAACTCAAGACCGATTACGACCGCGTTCGCGAGCAGCACGCCAACAAGAAGGCGCAGCCGATGGTCACGCTCGAAGCCGCGCGCGCCAACAAGACGAAGATCGACTGGACGGGCTTCGAACCCGTGAAGCCGAAGTTCATCGGCCGCCGCGTGTTCAAGAACTACGACCTGAACGAGCTGGCGCAGTACATCGACTGGGGTCCGTTCTTCCAGACCTGGGATCTGGCCGGTCCGTATCCGCAGATCCTCAACGACGAGATCGTCGGCGAGTCGGCGCGCAAGGTGTTCTCCGACGCGAAGTCGATGCTCTCGCGTCTGATCCAGGGCCGCTGGCTGCAGGCGAACGGCGTGATCTCGCTTTTGCCCGCCAACACCGTCAACGACGACGACATCGAGATCTACACCGACGATTCGCGCACGGAAGTCGCGATGACCTGGCGCAATCTACGCCAGCAGTCGGTGCGTCCGGTGGTGGACGGCGTGATGCGCCCGAACCGCTGTCTCGCCGACTTCATCGCGCCGAAGGACTCGGGCAAGGCCGACTACATCGGCATGTTCGCGGTCACCGCGGGCATTGGCGTGGACGTGAAGGAAGCGCAGTTCGAGAAGGATCACGACGACTACAGCGCGATCATGCTCAAGGCGCTCGCCGACCGTTTCGCGGAAGCGTTCGCCGAGGCGATGCACGCACGCGTGCGCCGCGACCTGTGGGGCTATGCGTCGGGCGAGACGCTCGACAACGACGCGCTGATCGCCGAGAAGTACGCGGGCATCCGCCCGGCGCCGGGCTATCCGGCTTGCCCGGATCACCTCGTCAAGCGCGACATGTTCGACGTGCTGCAAGCGAACGAGATCGGCATGAGCGTGACCGAATCGCTGGCGATGCTGCCGGCCGCGAGCGTCTCGGGCTTCTATCTCGCGCATCCGGACAGCACGTATTTCTCCGTCGGCAAGATCGGCCAGGACCAGCTCGCGGACTTCGGCCGCCGCATGGCGCTCTCCGAAGAGGACGCACGCCGCGCGCTCGCGCCGCTGCTCTGAAGGTGAGTCGGCGATTGCGGCGGATCACGGCGGGTCACGGCGGGTCACGGCGGATCGCTGTGACCCGGCCCGCGCGCCGCGGCTGTCCAGCCCCGGACGCGTCCGTTGCAGCCAGCCGACATATGCCATTCGATAGGCTGAATATTACGCGCGCGTCATTTTTCGGCTTTGTAAGATGGCAGCGCTTCACCCTTGGCCAAACGCGGCGGCGCGCATCGTCCGGCGCCGCGCCGGCTCGATCATCAGCAAGTCCTTAAAAAAATCGCCTTTGGAGAATCGTATGAAGAAGCTGATGTTGATGTTGACCGCCTTCGGCGTCGCGGCGCTCGCGCAGCCGTCGTTCGCCCAGCCGGCCGCGCCTCACGAGTCGAGCGCGGTGTCGTCGTATTCGGCGCCCACCGAAAAGCACGTGAAGAAACCGAAGAAAAAGAAGGTCAAGAAAGGCGCGGCCTCGGCCGCCGAAACCGCGCCGGCAGCGGCCAGCGAGTAAGCGGCGTCACGCGCGCCCGCGTTTGAAAAAGCAAAGAGCCCGCATCGAGCGGGCTCTTTCTTTTTGCAGTTCACCGTGCAACTCACACACACCGCACGACATCGTCGGCTTCGAAACTCAGCACGCTCGATGATCGCGACCGTCCGCGCAAACGTGCGTCAGATGCCCCACACGATGTCGTTGTCTTCTTTCTTCGCCGCGCGCAGCATGTCGAGGAACGGGAACGCGCGCTGGGCGAGGCCCGGCGGCAGTTCGTGATGCTCGTAGCCATCCTCGCCTTCGTGGAAATGGCCTTCGTGTTCGGCGCGATCCTTCTTGTCGGTGGCGATCGCCGCTTCGAGCTTGCCGATGGCCGTGTCGAGTTCCTCGTGCGTGATCACGCCGCGCTCGCCGAGCCGCTTGCCGATGATGCCGAGGAGATATTGCGCGAGATTTTCCAGCATCGTCACGTCAGGCGACGCGTGGCATTTGAATGTAACCAGCATGTCTGTTCCCTTTATGATTTTTGATGTCCGCTTGACCTGGGCTGGACGCCGTTGCCGGCGCCCGCTGTAACTGGCGCCCTGCAACCGGAGAAGCGCCAGCGGAAAAGCGAGACTGGCGAGCCCGGGTGTGCCGGGCTTCTCATTTCACATATTAGCACCTGCTAAAATCCGTCTGGACGGAATTACCCGCAGGGCGCGGCCCTGTCCGGCCAGCCAGAGCGCCACGGCCAGCGCGCGACGCGCGCGCCTGACGCGACGGTCGCCGGACAGCCAGCCAATCGCTGGCCTGAATGCTGACAAAGGCCGGCGGCAACGCCCCGCCCTCACCCGAATTCGACGGCACGCGCCGGCCTTCGCGCTCCATGCAGGCCGGCCCCGCACCCAACTACCCGCACAGGACCTGCAACAAGCATGCTGCCCGCACAGAAACACACCCTGGAGACTCTGCTCGCCGACGCCGTCGCCCAGGTGGCGAAGGCCACCGAGGGCGCGACCGAAGCCGCATTCGTCGTGCCCACGATCGCGCTCGAGCGTCCGAAGGTCGCCGCGCACGGCGACGTCGCCTGCAACGTCGCGATGCAGCTCGCCAAGCCGCTGCGCGCCAATCCGCGCGCGCTGGCCCAGCAGATCGTCGACGCCGTGAAGGCGCTGCCCGCCGCCGCCGGTCTGATCGCCGACGCCGAAGTGGCGGGCCCCGGCTTCATCAACCTGCGCCTGACCGTCGAAGCCAAGCGCGCCGTGCTCGGCGCCGTGTTCGCCGAAGGCGCCGCGTTCGGCCGCTCGCAGCGCGAAGCCGGCAAGCGCGTGCTGGTCGAGTTCGTCTCGGCCAATCCCACCGGTCCGCTGCACGTCGGCCACGGCCGCCAGGCCGCGCTCGGCGACGCCATCTCGAACGTGCTCGGCTCGCAGGGCTACGACGTGCACCGCGAGTTCTACTACAACGACGCAGGCGTGCAGATCGGCAACCTCGCCGTCTCCACCCAGGCGCGCGCGCGCGGCCTGAAGCCGGGCGACGCAGGCTGGCCCGAAGCCGCCTACAACGGCGAATACATCGCCGAGATCGCACGCGACTACCTCGCGGGCGAAACCGTCGCGGCCAAGGACGGCGCGCCCGTCACCGGCGCGAAGGATCCGGAAGACCTCGAAGCAATCCGCCGCTTCGCCGTCGCCTACCTGCGCCACGAGCAGGATCTCGACCTGCAGGCGTTCGGCGTGAAGTTCGACCGCTACTACCTCGAAACGTCGCTCTACACCGAAGGCCGCGTCGAGAAGACCGTCGAGTCGCTGATCGCCTCGGGCCAGACCTACGAGCAGGACGGCGCGCTGTGGCTCAAGACCACCGACTACGGCGACGACAAGGACCGCGTGATGCGCAAGTCCGACGGCACCTACACGTACTTCCTGCCGGACGTCGCGTACCACGTCACCAAGTGGGAACGCGGCTTCACGAAGGTCATCAACGTTCAGGGCTCGGACCACCACGGCACCATCGCGCGCGTGCGCGCGGGCCTGCAGGCGCTCGGCATCGGCATTCCGACGGGCTATCCCGACTACGTGCTGCACAAGATGGTCACCGTCATGCGCGACGGCCAGGAAGTGAAGATCTCCAAGCGCGCGGGCAGCTACGTGACCGTGCGCGACCTGATCGAATGGTCGGGCGGCGCCGATGTGGACCGCGCGGGCAGCGACGTCGCGCCGGATCAGCTCGACGAAGCGACCATCCGCCGCGGCCGCGACGCCGTGCGCTTCTTCCTCATCTCGCGCAAGGCCGACACGGAATTCGTGTTCGACATCGACCTCGCGCTGAAGGAAAACGACGAAAACCCGGTGTATTACGTGCAATACGCGCACGCACGCATCTCGTCGATTCTCGGCGACTGGCAGGGCAAGTTCGGCGGCAAGCTCGACGCGCTGCCGCAGATCGACCTCGCGCCGCTGTCGAGCGAACGCGCGCTCGCGCTCATCGCCAAGCTCGCCGAATATCCGGACATGCTCACGCATGCGGCCGGCGAACTCGCGCCGCACGCGGTCGCGTTCTATCTGCGCGAACTCGCGGCTGAATTCCACTCGTTCTACAATGCCGAACGCGTTCTCGTCGACGACGCGGCCGAGCGCGATGCGCGCGTCGCGCTGCTCGCGGCCACGCGCCAGGTGCTCGCGAACGGTCTCGCGATGATCGGCGTGTCGGCGCCCGAGCGCATGTAACGCAACTGACGCATGCGTTGCGCCGCGCTGTGCCGCGGCGCATGACCACGTGAAGCGACATGTTTGGGGCGCGTCCGCGAGCGGGCGCGCCATTCCAGGATTCTCTTGTTTGCAGGTGATTCAGACGATGGCAAAACCGCGCCGCACTACAAAACAGCAGTCGAAACAGTCCGGGGGTACGTTTCTCGGTGTCGTGCTGGGCCTGATTGTCGGCCTTGCGATCGCGGTGGTGGTGGCGCTCTATATCACGCGCTCGCCCACGCCGTTCGTCTCGAAGGTCGCGCCGCCGGCCGCTTCGGACGCCAGCCAGAGCGAACAATACGATCCGAACCGTCCGCTGCAGGGCAAGACGCCGGGTCAGCCGGTCACGCCGCAAGCCGCGCAGAGCACGCCGCCGAACACCGCGCCGGGCCAGACCACGAATCAGTCGCAGTCGTCGGGCATGCTCGACGAGCCGCAGATCGTCGAAGTGCCGCCGTCGGGTTCGACCGACAACAGCGCGAACAACGCCGCCAACAACGGCGTCGCGGTCGCGCCGAAGCCCTCGACGGGCAACACGGCCGACACGACGCAGCCCGCGAAGAAGCCGCAGCCGTCGAGCCAGCCCGCGCAGCAACTCGCGAACAACCAGCCGCAGAAGTCGCCGAACGCGATTCCGGCGCCGAACGCCGCGAAGCCCGCGCAGCCCGGCTCCGGCGCGCCGTCGGCCGCCGACGCCAACACCGGCTACTTCCTGCAGGTGGGCGCGTACAAGACCTCGTCGGATGCCGAGCAGCAGCGCGCGCGCCTCGCCTTCCAGGGCTTCGAGTCGAAGGTCACGCAGCGCGACGCGGGCGGCATCACGTACTACCGCGTGCGCATCGGTCCGTTCTCCAAGTTCGACGACATGAACTCGACGCGTCAACGTCTGTCAGACGCCGGTATCGACACCGCCGTCATCCGTTTCTCGAAGCAGTAACCGCCGTCCGCGCCGCGCCGCCGCGCGCTTCGCTCCCCGCGCTGTCCGCACCGTTGCGTGCGCAAGCGCCACGGGCGGAGCGCGCAGCCCGCGGCGCGATCTCATCCAGCA
>NZ_JAAGPN010000261.1:0-11436 GCF_017104805.1 Paraburkholderia sp. Ac-20347
CGCGGAAGCGGCGCGCATACGCCGCGCCGCCTCATGGCGTCACCCCGCCGCGCGCGCCTCGCGCCGCACCGCCTGCGGCGGCACGCCGAAACCGCGCATGAACGCCTCGCGCATATGGCGCCGGTCGCGAAAGCCGGTTTCGCGCGCGATCGTATCGAGCGGATGCGCGCTCTGCTCGATCATCAATCGCGCCGCTTCGAGCCGCAATCCCTCGATCGCGCGCGCGGGCGACTGCCCCGTTTCCGCCGTGAACACGCGGCTGAACTGACGCGGGCTCAGATGCACGGCCTCGGCCAACGCTTCCACGGTAAGCGGCGTGCCGAGATTGCGCCGCGCATAATCGAGCGCGTTCTGAATGCGATCCGTTTTGGGCGCGAGATCGAGCATTTCCGAATGCTGCGACTGCCCGCCCGAGCGGCGCTGATGCATCACCAGCTTGTGCGCGACCGAGCGCGCCACGTCCGCGCCCAGATCCTTTTCCACCATCGCGAGCGCGAGATCGAGTCCGGCGGTCATGCCCGCCGACGTCCACACCGCGCCATCGACGATATAAATGCGGTCCTCTTCCACGCGCACCGCCGGATGACGCGCCTGCATCTCGCGCGCGAACGCCCAGTGCGTGGTGGCCCGACGTCCGTCGAGCAAGCCCGCCTCGGCCAGCACGAAGCCGCCCGTGCAGATGCCCGCCACGCGACGCGCGCGCGTGCTCGCCCGGCGCAGATACGCGCGTTCCGCCTCCGACGCCGGCATGGCGACCGGATCGACCACGCCCGCCACCATCCACGTATCCATCTGCCGGCGCGGCGGCGCGGGCAGCGTGCGCACGCTCATGCCGAACGACGAGTGCACTTCGCCGCCCGCAATCGAATAGTTTTCTAACGTGTAGAACGTGTTGCCGGCCGCTTCGTTCGCGAATTCGAACACGGTCTGTGTGGCGATCGCCATGATCTGAAAACCGTCGCACAGCAGATAACCGATGCGATGCATGACACGCTCCTTGCCGTGCGGCCGTCGTTTTCGTGGATGTCCTGAATCACTACCCTATACGTCATTTCAGCCACGGTCAATCGGGACCAGAATGGCGGCAAGACATCGCGCCATGGAAGGTGTTCGACAGCGCGCTGGCTCCAACTTCATCCGACAAGGAAAGACGATCATGAAAACCACCGGCAACACGATCTTCATCACGGGCGGCACCTCGGGCATCGGACGCGGTCTCGCCGAAGCGTTCCATCGACTCGGCAACCAGGTCATCATCGCGGGTCGCCGCCAGGCGTTGCTCGACGAGGTGGCGCGCGCGAATCCGGGCATCGACACCGTGCAGCTCGACATCAACGACGCCGCGCAGATCCGCGCCGTGGCGCAGCAGGTGATCGCGCGCCATCCGTCGCTGAACGTGGTGATCAACAACGCGGGCATCATGCCGTTCGACGACGCGGGCGGCGCGCTCGACGACGCCCAGGCCGTGCGCATGATCGAGACCAATCTGCTCGGCCCGGTGCGCGTGAGCGCCGCCTTCATCGAGCATCTCAAGCAGCAGCGCGAGGCGACCATCATCAACAACAGCTCGGTGCTCGCCTACGTGCCGCTCGCGGCCACGGCGCTCTATTCGGCGACCAAGGCGGCGATTCATTCGTACACGCTCTCGCAGCGCTTCGTGCTGCGCGACACCAGCGTGCGCGTGCTCGAAATCGCGCCGCCGTGGGTGGACACCGACCTGATCCGCAAGAGCGGCGACCCGCGCGCGATGCCGCTCGACGCCTTCATCGCCGAAACGCTGGCCGCGCTGCCCGAGGCGCAAACCGAAGTGCTGGTGGAGTCCGCGAAGGCGTTCCGCGCCAACCCCGGCGTGAACGAACACGGCTTCATCGCGCAGTTCAATCAGGCCGTCGTGGACGAACCGCTGCCGGTTTAATAACGTTTCCCTTACCGCGCGCGCGTCGACGAAAATCACGTAAAAAACGACATCGATCAGCTCGCCGATCAGCGCGCGCGGCGCATCAATCCCACCGCCCACACCCCGCTTTCGCCCCCGCCTTACCGCATCTTTCGCCTTTGCCGCAACGCACCCCACGTTTCCCCCAGGGTGACACTTTCCGTACGACCGTACAAAAATAATCACGTCTGACATCCCTGTGGATGACGTTGCAAGCCCATCGGGTTTACGGAGAGGTAATCGGTGAACGAGCAGCTGCATCAACCTGCAATCCGACACAGTTTCGCGCCGCGCCGACACGATCGCGCCCGCTCAACTGGCCCCGCCCGCACGGCATCCCTTCCCGCTTCACCGCAACAATCCCCGTGATCGCGTCCGCGTGACGCATCGCCGGCGGCGCCCCCACGGGCATCAGCCGCCACGCGCATGGACGGCGTTCGCGCGCCGCGTCCGTGTGCCCTGACGTACCGCGAAGAAGTCGTTCGAATCCCGCTGTTTTGCCGCATCCAAAAATCCATTCAGACAATCAGGATTCCAAAATGTCTAAACGCAATACGCTACGCAAAAAACTGCTTGCGACCGGGGTCGCGGCCACGGGTCTGCTGGGCATGGCGGGCGCCGCGCAGGCGCAAAGCAGCGTGACGCTGTACGGTATCGTCGACGGTTCGATTCTGTACACGAGCCACACGCTCAACACGACGACGGGACAAAACGCGGGTCACCAGTTCTCCTTCACCGACAGCGGCATGACGGGTTCGAGCTTCGGCATGCGCGGCGCGGAAGACCTCGGCGGCGGCATGCGTGCGGTCTTCACGCTGGAAAGCGGCATCAGCGTGGCGAACGGCGGCTTCAACAACTCGAACGGCAACTTCTTCGGCCGCCAGGCGTGGGTCGGCCTCGACAGCCCCTACGGCGCGCTCAAGGCCGGTCTGCAGTTCTCGCCGTTCTTCCTCTCGCTCTACGACACCGACCCGCGCGGCATGTCGTATTTCGGCAGCGGCCTCGTAAGCTACGTGAACAACGTCTACGTCACGGGCCTCTTCAACAGCAATTCGCTCACCTATACCTCGCCGGAAATCTACGGGCTGCAAGCCGCGGGCATGCTCGCGCTCGGCGGCTCGGCGGCCGATTTCCAGGCCGGCCGCCAGTATTCGGCGAGCCTGCGCTACCACCTCGGCGGCCTCACGCTGACCGGCGCGCTCTACAGCGGCAACTCGGGCGGCAGCGCGGCGAGCACGCCGGTGCCGAGCACCGTCGAATTCGTGGGCCGCACGCTCGGCGCGAGCTATCGCTTCGAAAACAGCCTCACGGTGTACGCCTCGTATGCGCTCTACAAGGTCGCGGGCTCGTTCGACAACAGCGTCTATTCAGGCGGCCTCAGCTACTTCGTCACGCCCTACCTGAACGTGAACGCGGGCGTCTGGTACACGCGCGACGGCAACGAAGGCGCGAATCACTCGATTCTCGCTTCCAGCGGCGTGCAGTTCTTCCTCTCGAAGCGCACCACGCTCTACGGCCAGGTGGGCTACGTGAACAATCACGGCCGCATGGACACGGGCCTGTCGATCAACAATGCGCTTTACGAAGTGTCCGGTTCGACCGTGGGTGCGAGCATCGGCATCCGCCATATGTTCTGATCGCGGCGCGCTCCGCGAACGCATCGCGGAGCGCGCTTCGACCTCCCGCCCAGCACTCAGACTTTCATGCCGGGCAGATTCAGCGAAGCCGTGTTGCCGCCGTCGACGGGCAGCGCCTGGCCGGTGATATAGCTGGCGTCGTCGCTGGCGAGAAACGCAATCGCCGCGGCCACTTCGGCCGCGCGGCCCGGACGGCGCAGTTCGCAACGGTAGCCGAGCCGGTCGGTCTTGTTGAGCTCGCGCGCGCGGTCGAACACGGGCGCGGTCATGCCGGTCTCGATCAGGCCGGGGCAGACGGCGTTCACGCGGATCGCCCACGGCGCTAGATCGCAGGCGCTCGTCATCGTGAGGTTGATGACGGCGGCCTTCGAGGCGCTATAGGCATTGCCGCCCGCGCCCGAACGCACGCCGGCCACCGACGCCACATTGACGATCGCGCCTTGCCCGCGCTCGATCATCGTCTGCGAGACCCATTTGGTGAAATGCACGACGCCCATGAGATTCACGCCGAGGATCGTTTGCCAGACCGTCGTATCGGTCTCGGCGACGATCGAATAGTCGCCGCCCGCGATGCCCGCGATATTGCAGAGCGCGTCGATGTCGCCGAAGCGCGCGCGCACCTGCGCGACGCACGCGGCCACGTCGTCCTCGCGCGCGACGTCGAGCGCGCCGTGCCAGACGCGCGCCGCGTCGAACTGCGCGGCGGCCTCGGCGAGCGCCTCGCGGTTCCAGTCGACGAGCGCGACGCACGCGCCTTCGTCATACAGCCGTTGTGCCGTCGCGCGCCCGATTCCGCTGGCTGCGCCGGTCACGAGGGCCACCTTGTCCTTGAATCGCATCGTCGTTCACCTCTCGATGTGTGCGTTGCCGCTTTGTTCCGAATTGTCTGAATTGCAGAATCAATGTCTGCATTGCAGAATTTATAGAGATGAACCCTGAGCGTCAATCGGGCGAAACACGCTGCTTTTCGCGATGCCGCGCCGCAGTATTTATCTATTAGAGATAAGAATCCGGCGAATCTGCATGTGTTCACAACCGGTCTGGTAGTTTCCCCAGGCTGACTGCACTGCAGAATTCATTGCCAAATGAGCGATCACGAAGTGCTGGCGATCGACGCACACGGAGGTCACGGTGGATCTGTTTTTGCAGCAGGTGCTCAACGGTTTGACGCTCGGAGGCATCTACAGCCTCGTCGCGCTGGGCCTCACGCTCGTGTACGGCATCATGGCCGTGCCCAACTTCGCGCACGGCGCGTTCTACATGGTCGGCGCCTTCGCGGCGTTCTTCCTCACGACGCACTTCGGCCTCGGCTACTGGAGCGCGATGGTGGTCGCCGCGCTCTGCGTGGGCGTGCTCGCCGTGCTCGCGGAACGCCTCGTCTTTCATCCGCTGCGCAACGCGCCCGAACTCGCGCCGATGATCGCCGCCATCGGCCTAATGCTGTTTCTCGAAGCGGGCGCGCAGGCGCTCTGGGGCACCGACTTTCATCGCATGTCGCCGCCGTGGCCCGGCGTGCTCGAATGGGGCGGCGTGATCGCACCGATCCAGCGCCTCCTGATCATCGCGGGCGCATTCGGTCTCGTGCTCGCGCTGCAACTGTTCCTGCATCACACCGTGGCCGGCTCGACCATCCTTGCCGTGGCGCAGAACCGCGAAGGCGCGGCGCTCATGGGCATCGATCCGCGCAAGGTGGGCATGGCGACTTTCGCGCTCTCGGGCGTGCTGGCCGCCGTGGCCGCCGCGCTCTACGCGCCCATCAATCTGATCTATCCGGCGATGGGTCAGTTAGTGATCCTGAAAGCCTTCGTGATCATCATTCTCGGCGGCATGGGCAGCGTGCCCGGCGCCGTCGTCGGCGGTCTGATCATCGGTCTCGCCGAAAGCTTCAGCGCCTTCTACGTCTCGCCCGATTACCAGGACCTGATCGCATTCGTCCTGCTCGTGGCGATCCTGTCGCTGCGCCCGCAAGGGCTCTTTTCGAGGGAGATGCGCGCATCATGATGCCTACGCGCAATCTGGGCTGGCTCGCGCTGTTCGTGATCGGCCTCGCCCTGCCGTTTCTCGTGCGCTCCGACTATTCGCTCACGGTCATGTCGACGGCCTTCATCTTCGCGCTCGCGACGATCGGCCTCAATCTGCTCACCGGCTACACCGGCCAGTTCAATCTCGCGCACGGCGGCTTCATGGCCGTGGGCGCGTACACGGTCGGCATTCTCACCGTGGATTACCAGGTGCCGTTCTGGATCGCGTTCGCGCTCGCGGGCGTGGTGAGCGTCGTGCTGGGCTTTTTCGTGGGCCTCGTTTCGCTGCGCCTCAAAGGCAACTACTTCGCGATCTTCACGCTCTGCGTGGGCTACATCATCTTTCTCGCCATCGAGAAGTGGGACAGCCTCACGCACGGCGTGGTGGGCATCATCGGCATCGCGGCGCCGCCTTCGATCGGCTCGATCTCCTTCGAGAGTCCGCGCGCGCTCTATTACCTCACGTTCGCGTTTCTCGCCGCGGGCATGTGGATCATGCATCGCATCGTCAATTCACTCGTGGGCCATACCTTCGTGGCGATCCGCAACAGCGAGCATCTCGCACAGGCGCTCGGCATCGACCTGATGCGCAACAAGATGCTCGCATTCCTGATTTCGACGTTCTATGCGGGCATCGCGGGCGGCCTCTATGCGGGCTTCGTGCGCTTTCTCGGCCCCGATCTCGCCAACATCGGCCATACCTTCGACATGACGATGTACGTGGTGGTCGGCGGCATCGGCACGCTGGCTGGTCCGCTGCTCGGCGCGATTGCGCTGCCGTGGCTCACGCAGTCGCTGCAGTTCATGCAGGACTATCGCTTTCTCGTCTTCGGTCCCTTGCTGATCGTGCTGCTGATCTTCCTGCCGCGCGGTCTCGTCGGTCTTTATCAGAGCGTGCGCAGCCGCCTCGGCGCGCGCGATGTCGCGCCCGCGCAAACGCGCCGCGCTACGTCCAGCGGAGACGGCCATGCTTGAAATCGTGTCGCTCTCGAAACACTTCGGCGGTCTGACTGCGGTCAGCGACGTCAGCACGCGCATCGACGAAGCCCGCATCAACGCGATCATCGGTCCGAACGGCGCGGGCAAAACCACGTTCTTCAATCTGATCAGCGGCATGTACCGGCCCAGCACGGGCAGCATCAAGCTGCGCGGTCAGGACGTCACCGGGCTGCGCGCCGATCAGATGGCGCGGCTCGGCGTGGCGCGCACGTTTCAGGCGACGGCGCTGTTCGAAACGGCGTCGGTGCTCGAAAACCTGATCGTGGGCCACCGCTTGCGCACGCGTTCGAATCTCTGGGACGCCCTGCTGCGCACCGCGCGTTGCAAGCACGAGGAACGCCTGTGCCGCAACAAGGCGCGCGAGTCGCTCGACTTCGTGGGGCTCGCGCATCTGGAAGCGAAACCCGCGGGCGGCATCACGCAGGAAGAGCGCAAACGCGTGGCGATTGCGCTCGCGCTGGCCACCGACCCGACCGTGCTGCTGCTCGACGAACCGGCGGGCGGCGTGAATCCCGAGGAAACCGACGGGCTCGCCGCGCTGATCCGCAAGATCGCGCGACGCGGCATGACGGTGTGCCTCGTCGAACACAAGATGAGCATGATCATGAATCTCGCGGACAAGATCATGGTGCTCGACCACGGCGAAAAAATCGCCGAGGGCACACCCGACGAAATCCGCAAGAACCAGGCGGTGATCGACGCCTATCTCGGGAGCGACCATGCTGACGTTCAATGACGTGAGCCTCGACTACGGCAGCTTTCGCGCGCTGCATGGCATCAATCTGCGCGCTGACGAAGGCGAGCTCGTGGTGCTGCTGGGCGCGAACGGCGCGGGCAAGAGTTCGATCTTTCGCGCGGCCAGTGCGCTCACGCGCGCGAGCGCCGGGCGCATCCGGCTCAAGGACGTGGATCTCGTCGGCAAGCGTCCCGCCGAGGTGGTGCGCGCGGGCGTGATCCACTGCCCCGAGGGACGCAAGCTGTTTCCGGCGCTGTCGGTATTGAAGAACCTGATGCTCGGCGCGTATCCGCATCGGCGCGACCGCGCGGGCAATCGCACGCGGCTCGACGAGGTCTTCGGCCTCTTTCCCGATCTCGTCAAACGCAAGGACGATCCCGCCGGCGCGCTGAGCGGCGGACAGCAACAGATGGTCGCCATCGGCCGCGCGCTGATGAGCCGTCCGCGCGTGCTGCTGCTCGACGAACCGTCGCTCGGCCTCGCGCCGCTCGTCGTCAAGCAGACCTTCGAAGTGATCCAGCGCATCAATCGCGCGGGCACCACGGTGCTGCTCGCGGAGCAGAACGCGCACGCGGCGCTGAAGATCGCGCATCGCGCCTATGTCGTGGAGTCGGGCCGCATCGTGCTCGAAGGCAACTACGACAGTCTTGCGGGCAACGAAGCCGTGCGCCGCGCCTATGTGGGCGGATAAGGCCGCGCGCGGCGCTTGCCATTCGCTATTCCACGCATTCAACGATAGCCACTCCCTCAAGGACACGTACATGATCGTCAAGCAGCTGTGCCTCGCGCTTTCCGCCACCTTCGCCGCCTCGCTCATCGTCGCCTCGCCCGTGATGGCGCAGGAGAGCACCGTGCATATCGGCTTTTCAGGGCCGCTCAGCGGCGGCGCCGCCAAGTACGGCCAGAACGTGCTCGAAGGCATGCAGATGGCGGTAGCCGAAATCAATCAGGCCGGGCTCGTCGTGGGCGGCAAGAAAGTGAAGGTCGACGTGGTCGCGCTCGACGACCAGTACAACCCGAGCGAAACGGCCATCAACGCGCGCCGTCTTTCGCAGGAATACAGCGCGCCGGTCGTGCTGGTGCCGCACTCGGGCGGTTGTTACGCCGTCCAGACGATCAACGCGCAGCAGAATCTCCTGCTGCTCGCCTACACGAGCGTGCCGCAGCTCGCCGCGCGCGGCAATCCGCTGACGATCCGCATCCCGCCGGAATTCACCTCGTACACGCCCGCGTTCGTGAAGTACGAGATGAACAAGTACGGCAAGGAAGTGGCCATCGCGAGCACCGACACCGATTA
Organism: Paraburkholderia sp. Ac-20347; assembly: GCF_017104805.1. Classification (NCBI taxonomy): domain Bacteria; kingdom Pseudomonadati; phylum Pseudomonadota; class Betaproteobacteria; order Burkholderiales; family Burkholderiaceae; genus Paraburkholderia; species Paraburkholderia sp. Ac-20347. The sequence goes on from NZ_JAAGPN010000261.1 coordinate 8,627, forward strand.
CGGCAAGGCATGGACGGCCGCGTTCAAGCCCGCCTGGGAAGCCGCAGGCGGCAAGGTCGTCGCCGACAATCCGCTCTCGTACAACCGCGCCACCGACTTCTATAGCGGCGTGAGCCGCGTGCTGGCCGCGAAGCCCAAGGTCATCTTCGTGGGCGGCCCGTCCGAACCCACGGGCCTGATCATTCGCCAGGCGCGCGAACTGGGCTTCAAGGGCGGCTTCGCGGTGATGGACCAGGCCAAGCTCGACGAAGTCGCGAAGATCGCGGGCGGCTACGGCGCGCTCGAAGGCTCGATTGGCGTGATGCCGATCGGCGACGATCCCTCGCCCGACGCCAAGTCCTTCGTCGCGCGCTTCACGAAGACGCATGCGGGCCGTCTGCCGACGCAGGAAGCGTCGCTGAACTACACCGCCGTGTGGGCGACCGCGCAAGCGATGAAGATCGCGGGCACGACGACCGACGCCGCCGCGATCCGCAAGGCCTACGATCAGGCGCTGAAAGCGCTCTCGCCGCAGAACAATCCGCATGGCCTCACCGGCGTCGATGCGCGCGGCGGCATCACGATGGGCCGCGCCGTGGTGGCCGTGGTCGAGAACGGCAACATCAAGGCGCTGCCCGACTCGGTCGCTTCGGCGAAGTGATCGCATTGAACGGCATCGCCTTGAACTGAATCGACCGGCATGAAGCAACGGCGCCGTCGCGCAAGCGCGGCGCCGGTTTTTTTTTCTCGCGAGGATTCCATGACGCACACCAGAACGCCCGAGGTATTCGTCGAAGGACTGTGTTTTGCCGAAGCGCCGCGCTGGCACGCGGGCAAGCTGTGGTTTTCCGATTTCTTTCGCCACGAAGTGCTGTGCGCCGACGCGAGCGGCCGGCTCGAATCGGTGGCACATGTGCCGCATTCGCCAAGCGGACTCGGCTGGCTGCCGGATGGCACGATGCTAGCCGTATCGATGCACGATTGCACCGTGCTGGCGATAGAAAACGGCAACGAAAACGGCAACGAAAGCGGCGCGACGCGCGTCTACGCCAATCTCTCGAAGTACGTGCCGGGCCCGTGCAACGACATGCTCGTCGATCCGGCCGGGCGCGCCTATGTGGGCAATTTCGGCTTCAATCTCTATGCAGACGAACCGGAGCGCGCCACCGATCTGCTCTGCGTGCTACCCGACGGCAGCGTGCGCGTGGCCGCGCGCGAATTGCGATTTCCGAACGGCATGGCGCTCACGCCCGATGGCCGCACGCTGATCGTCGCGGAAACGTTCGGGCAGCGCATCAGCGCATTCGATGTCGATGTGGAAGGCAACGGCGCGCTGTCACGCCGCCGCGTGTTCGCGGACCTTGCCGGCAGCTATCCCGATGGTCTCTGCCTCGATGCCGAAGGCGCGGTGTGGGTGGCGGACGCACGCGGCAATCGCGTGCTGCGCGTGAAAGAAGGCGCGGGCGTCGTCGACAGCATCGCGATGGGCGACGAGCAAGGCTACGCGTGCATGCTAGGCGGCGAGGACGGCCACACGCTGTTTCTGTGCGCCGCGCCGGGCATCGGCGCGGAGAACGGCGCGCGACGCGCGGGCCGCATCCTCGCCGTGCGCGTGGACGTGCCGCACGCCGGTTTGCCCTGAGTGCGGCTTACGTAAAACCTCGAATGCTCAATGCACGGACGCCCCGAACGTATCGCGCAACTCTCGCTTGAGCACCTTGCCGATCGCGCTACGCGGCAGCGCCTCGACCACGACCACTTCGGCAAGCCGCTGCATCTTGCCGAGGCGCTCATTGGCCCAGGCGGCGATGGCGTCCGATGTCGCGCCGTCGCCACTACCTTCACGCAGCGTAACGAACGCCACAGGCGTCTCGCCCCAACGCTGCGAACTCACGCCGACCACGGCCGCTTCCGTCACCGCCGGATGGCCGAGCAGCACCTGCTCCAGATCGCTCGGATAGATATTGAATCCGCCCGAAATAATCATGTCCTTCTTGCGGTCCATGAGCACGAGAAAACCGTCCTCGTCGAAGCGGCCGATATCGCCGGTGCGAATGAAACGCTGCCCGTCGCGGTCGTGCCATTCGGCTTCGGCGGTCTTCTCCGGCTGACGATAGTAGCCAGTCATCATGGTCGGCGAGCGCCCCACGATTTCGCCGATGCTGCCCGGCGGCAACTCCTCGCCCGCCGCGTCGATCAAACGCATTTCATGCCCCGGCATGGGCTTGCCGACCGTATGCAGCTTGGCGGGAAACTCGTCCGCGCAGAGCTCGCACGACGCGCCGCCTTCCGTCATGCCGTAGAACTCGGTGAGACCGCCGGGCCAGCGCCGCACCACGTCGGCTTTGAGCGCGGCATTGAACGGCGCACTCGTGCAGGACTTGGAAATAAAACTCGACAGATCGTAGCGATCGAATTCCGGTTCCGCGAGCAGACGCTGATATTGAACCGGCACCAGCATCGTGTGCGTCGCGCGATGCTGCTGGGCAAGTTCGAGGTAACGCTTCGTCTCGAACTTCGGCATCAGCACGACGGTGCCGCCCAGCGCGAAGGTCGGAAAGAAACTCACGAGCGTGGTATTCGAATAGAGCGGCGTGGAAATCAGCGTGACGGCTTCGGGACCATAACCGCGCGAGACGCTGCGCAGCGCGTAAGCGAAGCGCATGGCGTGCGACTGCACGATGCCCTTGGGCATGCCCGTCGTGCCCGACGAATAGATGATGTTGAATGCCCAGTGCGGCTCGATGCGCACGTCGGGCGGCACGTGGCCACGCGGGGCGAGCCACGCGTCGAGGCCCGTGAAGGCCTCGCTCGCGCCGCCCTGCGCGTCG
>NZ_JAAGPN010000262.1:0-11431 GCF_017104805.1 Paraburkholderia sp. Ac-20347
TTCGATTACATCGAGCGCTTCTACAATCCGCATCGCCGACATTCAACACTGAACTTCCTTAGCCCGGTTCAGTTCGAGCAACGCATGACGGGCTAGTTTACCTGTCCGGAAAAGCGGGGGAAGGCCATTCAGCATCGGGCCGAGTGCCGATTGACCAGCTCACAACGAGTCCGTCGAAGCAGTCTATTACCGGCGACAGATACACCTTGCCGGCAGGGATCTGGAATTCGGTGATGTCCGTAAGCCATTTCTGATTCGGGGCGGCTGCAGGGAAATCACGATTGATGAGATTTTCCGGAGCGGGAGTGATTTCTCCACGATAGGAGCCGTAGCGACGTCGTCTAGTTGTGGCAGCGACCAAGCCTTCCTGCCGCATCAAACGTCGCACAAATTTCTCTGAGATAAATACCTGCTGCCTGCTCAATGCCGCCCGGATTCGACGATAGCTATAGCAACGGTAATTACATTCGAAGATGTCTGCAATCACGCGACGCGCGTCAGCATGCCTGTTAGCGACAAGCAGACGCGCACGGTGGTAGAAGTAGGAGCTGCGGGCAAGCCTCAGGGCGGATAACAGCTCTGGCAACGGATAGGTTTGTTTCAGGGCATCAACCAGCATCGTTTTCTCCCGGTTGCTCAGGAGATGCAGGTCGATGCCCATCCATTTTTTTATCAGTTCGTTCGCTTTCTTGAGGTGTGCGATTTACAGACATCGTTTCACTTTCTTGAATGCCGTTTTCTTGGCGCGCTTGAGTTCGCGGCTCCGGTAGGAGACTCGAATTCAAGCGCGCGCCGATGATGCTCGGCAAGGGTCTTGTCAACCCGCCATTCGCGATGCCGGATTCTCTCTTTCAGCCCGTCGTAGGCGCTTTCCACTTGCTCCCCGAGAGGTGTGATTTCGCCCACTTCTGCAATGCGGTCAACGGGCGTCTTACCACCGAGTGAGCCGTGCGGGCGGCGCCAGTTATAGTCGAACTGCCACTCCTCAATTCGTCGGTCAATCTCGTCCTCGGTTGGGGCATGGTGGCACCAGAACTCGTTGCGGTCAGTAAGCTGTGAACGCTCGACCTTGCCATTGAGGTGTGGGGAGCGTGGAGGGATCGGTCGGAATTTGATGCACTCGCTCATCAGACGCCGCTGCACAGACTCGGCGAAGAACTCGCCACCCCTGTCGGTCTGGATACGCTGGATTGGAAATGGCATCTCCTCAATGACACGATCAAGAAAAAGCAGCGTATTTCGGGCGTTTCTGCGCGGGTAGACAGCCAGTATGCGGAAGCGCGAGCAGTCGTCAATGGCAGTGTATTGATAGACACCTCGCGCGATCTTCATCGTGTCCATCTGGACTCGATCCCCGGGAACCGGACGGCTATAGCGTTTGGGATTTGCCGGCCGCCTGGAACGCACTAGCGGCTTCACAGACGCCTTGGTCAGAACCTTGTGAATGGTCGCGAGGGACAGTTCTCTTTGTTCATGTAGCCGTAAATCGTTCTGAATCCGGCGTGCTCCTTTGCGCTCTGCACGCAGCCGGAGAATCGTCGCCCGATCAGCTTCGGAAACCTTTCGGTTTGGACTGTTGAGAGGGCGGCGACTTTGAGAGCGCAGACCTTCTTCTCCAGCATCCCGGTAGCGTCGTAACCATTTGCGGAGTGTCGGTCTCGAGATGCCACAACGCGCGCATACGAGACCGGCGTTGCCGGTCTCGTGATACATCAGCACCCAACGTAATCGAGTCGCAATCTCGCAGTCCATCGCTTCATTTTAGTTGAAACGATGTGTGTGAATCACACACTTGAGGATATCGCGCTCGAGCTCCAGCTTGCGGATGTCGCGTCGAAGCGATTCGACCTGCTGCTCCAGCTCCGCACGCAAAAGGTTCGGTGCTGGCTTCTTCGGGCGCTTCATGGATGCTGGAACCTCCCGACCAAGTAGCTGGTTCTTCCAGTTGTACAGCAGAGGCCTGCTCACGCCCGCTCTCTGAGCAATCATACTTGCACTTTCATCTCTGGTGCACAGTTCAATGACCGCCGCCTGCCTGGCCTCGCGCGATTTCGGAACGCTGCCAGCCACTCTGCCGACAGTACGCTTTCCGATCTCGGGGCACAATTCTCCGATCCATTTGGCAAACGTTCCACGACTCGGATAGCCGAAAACCTTCAAGGTCGCAGCAGCACATCGGTCATGGCTCAGATAGTAATCGACGGCAGCCTGTTTCTCTTCGACCGAATACCTCGGCGCGGCACGAACATAGCCGGTTCGCAAATCATGGCACTGCTCGTATTCGCGATGCCACGCCTTCAGGGAGTTCTTTGTCGGGTACCCCAACTGTCTTATGGTCGCCTTGATGCGCTTGCCCAGCTTCAGATAAAGCTTAACTGCTCGAATGCGATCTTCGTACGAGTACACGGACTACCTCCAGGTAGTCCAAGATTTTGTCCGCACCCCCTTCCCGGAAGCACTCGACCGCGTGAGCATGCGCGCAGGCAGTTTGCGTGGCCGATACGGGTACGGGTCGTAAAGGCGTTCGCGAACTGCCGAGTGCGTTTGATTTCGTCATTGTGCCTGGCTGTGCTCCGACGCATCGTCACCGATGATGGTGGCCCAAAGCGCACATTTTCCTGCTGGCTCCGCGTTTATGTGTCCCAAGGGGCACATTTTTAAATGTTGAAATTGTCGCCTGTGGGCTACAATTAAGACTAAAATTGACAAATCTGATGCCTTGGGGCTACAAATGACAACGCTCGCGGAAGTGGCAGACATGTTGCGCGAGGCGCGCCGCGAGGCCGGACTCTCGCAAAAGGATCTCGCGGAGCGCGCCGGTCTCGCGCGCACGACGCTGACACGAATGGAAACGCTCGCACGAGGCGACATGAGCGTATCCGCACTCGTTCGCCTGCTTGAGGCCGCTGGATTCGATCTGCGACTCGTCAAACGCGGGCATGGGCGCACGTTGGACGACGTGCTTGCCGAGCAGCGCACAGCGAGGGACTAAGGCATGCGCCTCCATGTCCACGTCAAAGGCAAACTGGTCGCCCATCTCTATCGTCAGGCAGACGATTATGCGATGTGCTACGCCGCAGACGCCATTGCCGACGATTTTGTCAGTCTGACAATGCCTGTGCGGGACTATGCGTGGGTGTGGCCTCGCGACCTGCATCCCTTCTTTCGGCAGAACCTACCAGAGGGTTTCCTTCTTCAGGTCATTCGCGAGGAGTTCGGCCCTTATCTCGATGGCACCGATCTTTCACTTCTGGCCGTCATCGGCGGCTCGGGCATTGGCCGGGTAACCGTTACATCGGAAGGCGCCGCGCCAGGCGGAGAGCTTGAGCCGCTTGATCTGAAAAGGCTGTTGCACGATGACATGACGACGGCGCATTTTGCCGAACTTGTACGGTACTACGCGCGCGCAGCCGTTTCAGGTGCAGTGCCTAAATTCCTCGCGCCCGAGCTGCCTTCGAATCAGGCTCCGGTGGGCAAGCAGACATTGCGTACCAGCCGGCACATCATCAAGGGCTCCGACGAGCGGACCCCCTATCTTGGCTTCAACGAGCACTACTCCATGCAGGTGCTGGCGAGACTCGGTGTCGCGCGGGTTGCCACTACCACCATGTCGGATGATGGCCGCGTACTCGTCGTAGACCGCTTCGACATCGACGGACAGGGTACGCCGGTGTTCGGCGTTGAAGACGCCTGTAGCCTGCTTGGCTTGCCTCCGCATGAGAAGTACCGCCCGTCAACCGAGCAGGTGATCAACGCAACGAAGCCCTACATCAGCCCTGCAAGCTGGCGGCAGGAGGCCGAGCAACTCGGCTGGCTGCTCATTGCCAATTACGTTGTACGTAACGCAGACTGCCACTCCAAAAACATTGCACTGCTTTATTCAGGCGTTGACGACGTCATCTTCACGCCCGCGTACGACATCGTTACCACAGAAGCGTACCCGCGATTCGCGAACAATCCACCCGGGTTGAGCGTCGATGGCCGCAAGACCTGGACGGCCGGCAAGACGCTGGAGCGTTTTTTCAACACACGACTTGGCATCCCGCCCAGGCGCTATCGGGAAATGGTGGAAGCACTGTGCGACTCTGCAGTGTCGACGGGAAAAGATGTTGCGGAAGCGGCGAATAACGAGACACGTTGGCGATGGATCGCGAAGCAGATGCTGCACGCCTGGAACGACGGAATGGCGTCGTTACGCAGCGCAAAACCACAGGTGGCGCTGCGGCAACTGACGCCGATCATCGAAGCTGCGGGCTTTTCCGATGCGGACAAATCCGACAATGGGAAAGAGGTGATTGGACGCTCGGAATTATTGGCCAACCACCCAAAGAACAACTAGTGTTGGCGTGGGTCGTGTCCCTCAAGAGTTCCTCGAACAGCGTAGTGCCGCAGCCAGATAGTCGGGTGCGGGCCATACATCGGCTTGTCTGACGACCTTCTAGGCCGATTTTTGTCGGCGCAGAATGGAAGGCAGCGCGCAGCGGCAAATTGAAAACCTGCTTGAGGCCGGGCAGCATCTGGACTATCGCGTTATCGTAGCACGCGGCCGCCCCCCGCCTGGTCGAGCCAGCCTCGGAATCACGGCATAAACAGTCCAAGACTTTAGCCGCCCCCCAATATCACTTATCAAAACAAAGAGGGGAATTGCCATACCCTGATGGGAATGAATAATTCCCCAATGGGCAGCAAGCAAAAAGTGAACTCCAAGGTCTTTCGACCTGCGGCCTCAAGAAGACGGAGCGGAACCGCGAACTGCCCGAGGGCAGGGAACAGCAGGACGAAAAAAAGCGCTGGCCAGGCTCCAGCGGGCATTAATACTGGCAGGTCTAATCGTGTGCAGTCGGAGGTCAACACGCAGGCGGCCGTCATTGGCACGAAATAATTACACAATATTTCCGATCAGTTCATTCTGAGGGTAAGAACAACGGACAGGTCCAAGTGTTGTGAAAAAATAAGGCCGAATTTTTATAAGATTTGGAAATGTTAATTTAACTTAAATGATTAAGGGTTTTCACCTAGTCAAGGTACAATCCGCTCAAAGAAATTTCTGCGACGGGGCGATACCCGCGATTACCAGACGCCTCACTTTCGTCGACAAGGTCAGCACGATGACGAGACATGCAAGGGCGGATGAGTTGCTCACCTGGTGCAGCATCTAGGTGGCGCCACGGTGGCAGATATTGTCTCCGCCCAGTTGATGGATATATCCACTGCGTCCAGAACCATCAAGCTCCTGATGGAGACGGGTGTTGTGGAATCCGTCCGGGGTATGGATCGCGACAGGTGGCGTGTCCGATACCGTGCCACGAGCGTAGCGCTCACTTCGCCGCGCGGCCAGGAAGCGACGGGGCCCAGTTTCGTGCATTGCTGGATGCATGGGGCATGGCGCGCATGCCCCGGCAGATCCGGGTGATCGAGTCCCGTCGATATCGCGTATCGGACTCACCTGGAAGAATATTCCAGCACGACAGTTTTCTGGATGTGATGGATAGCGAGAGAGCAACTGGCTATGGCCGGTAAACGTCCGTCGCTTCACGTGCAATTGTTGTAGCGGCTTTCCCATTCACTCTCCGGAGCACGGTATTTTCTGCGGTACAAGGGGCAACATCTTACTGAGCAATGCTTGCCATGTGTCATGCGACGATAGTCATACTGAACCTGTCCTGTCTGGATCGGCAGATATGGGCCAGATCCTGATTGCAAGTGCTGACGTGCTGCGCTGCGCCAGCATCGAGGCTTTAGCCCGGATGGCCGCAGTAGGGTTTGGATGTGTGCTGGTACGCAGTGCGACTCAAATTCTTGAACGTGTGCGCCAGGTTCCCTCGCTCACAATGGCCGTGATCGATCTGGAAATTGACCGGGGCCGCGCAGTTGACCTGATCAGCCGGACGCGTTCGGCTGCGCCCTCCACGGGCATTCTCTCAATCGATAACAGTGCCGACCCGACACTTTCGCTCAGGGCTTTGCGCAGTGGAGCCACGGGCCTCATCAGGGGCAATGTGGACGCGCGCGCATTCGTGGAAGCTCTCACGAGTGTCAGGCAGGGGCGCCGTACCGTTCCGGAAGCAGTCCTGCAGCTACTTTGCAGGACGCGGGGGCAGGCGCCCCGTGGCCATGAAGGGCTGTCCAACCGCAAGTATCAGGTGCTTAAGCTGCTGGGTAGCGGGAACAAGGGCGTTGAGGTTGCGCGTGCGATGTCCATCAGCGTGAAAACCCTGACTTCCCACCGCCGGCGTATCCTGGACAAGCTTGGTTTGAGACAGATGATCCGATTCACTAACGTACGCAACAAACTCGACCTGTGCCGGGAAATGGATACATCCTCGAATCAGTCCATGGCTTCGGATACGAATTGCGTGAACTACTACCGACATTGAAGGACATCCCGGGATCAGACGTTCGTTTGAATGTATGTGAATATCTCTGAATAGTTTTCTAAATAATCAGGGTAGCTCACAAGAGGAGCTGTCCACCGGCGGGACGACCAGTTGAAGAATATGAATGTATCGAGCCAGCTTCTGGCGGGGTTTTCTGTTGTCATTGTATTGCTTCTCGTTCTGGGGGAATTCTCACTACGTGCGGTCAATGAGGAAAACGCTCACGTTGCGCTTGAGCGCAAAAGCGTGCAGGCACCGCGTATTGGCGATGCGGCAGCAGTAAAAGTGGGGGAAAACAGCCTGGCCAGCGTAGAGAGCGTCGGCGCAGATTCGTGGGAAACATTTTGAGCCAGAGCTTCATATCCGCAAGGGAATTTGCACGCAATGATGCTCAAATGCAGCCAGCTTCCCTTCAGAAGGTGACCCCATGATCAAGGTACTGGGTTGCATTGCGTACGAGCACAATCCTTGGCTCGTCCTGGTCGCCCTGCTGGTGGCTGCGGCTGGAGCCTGGGTGAGCGCACACCTGTTTCAGCGCGCAAGAAGTGCAACCGGATCGTCAAGGTTCGGCTGGCACTTCCTGACCGGTATTTCGGCGGCGGTCGCCATCTGGTGTACCCACTTCATCGCGATGCTGGGTTTCGATCCGGGTGTGCCGGTCCTGTTCGACACCTGGCTCACAATGTCTTCGCTTTTGATCGCCATGCTGGGTGCGACGGCGGGTCTGGTGGTCGGTGCGTGCTGGCGAGCCCGGTTTGCTCCGGTGACCGGTGGGATGATCGTCGGACTGGTCATTGCGCTGATGCATTACACCGGCATGCTGGCCTATCGCGTGGACGGTCTCGAGAGCTGGAATGTCCCTTATGTGGCGGCTTCCGTTGTTCTGTCAGTCGTCCTGTCTGCCCTGGCGCTCCATTACGGCACACGGCACGGACCGCACGATCCGCAGGGTGCGAATCTCATGGCTGGTATATTGGCACTTGCCATCGCGGCGCTACATTTCACTGGGATGACTGCGCTTGAGGTCGAGCCTGTGTCGCTGGATGCAGCCTTTGTCGACCCCAGTACGCGTAACGCATTGGCGATTGCGGTGGCCTTCGCGGCACTCGTGATCGTGGCGGTCGGAATCGTGACCTGGTTGCTCGACCGGGAACAACGAACCGAATCGATAGAACAACTGCGCCAGATGGCGTTAAACGATCCCCTGACTGGCCTGCCGAACCGTGTGAGTTTCGGGGAGCGCCTGGAACTTGAACTGGCGGCAGCGGACGGGGAGCATTCGAAGCTGGCACTGGTGGGCATCGATCTGAACCGGTTCAAGGAAATCAACGACCTGCGCGGGCATCAGGCTGGCGATGAGGTGCTGCGCATCTTGGCGCGCCGCATGAGGAATCTGCTGGGCAGCGGTGAATTCATCAGTCGTATTGGCGGAGACGAATTCATCGCGATTAAACGCTTTGCAGAGCGCTCTGTCCTAGTCGAATTCCTGACGCGACTGGAAAGTGCACTGAGCAGGCCGATCCGGTACGACGACTGGGATTTTGTGCCGGGGGCCAGCCTTGGCGTGGCCATCTATCCGGACGATGCAAAGGTTCCGTCTGTACTGGTCAACAACGCTGATCTGGCGATGTACCGGGCCAAGGTGGACGTAACCCGGACGATCTGTTTTTACGAACCGGCCATGGATGAAACGGTGCGGGCCCGCCGGCATCTGGCGGTTGATCTGCGCGAGGCGCTCGTGCGCAACCAACTGAGCCTGTATTACCAGGTGCAGACCTCGATTGCGACGGGCAAGCCGATTGGCTATGAAGCCTTGCTGCGGTGGGAGCATCCGAGGCATGGCTTCATCTCGCCCGCCGAATTCATTCCGATTGCCGAGGAGAGCGGGCTGATTCTTCAGATAGGCGAGTGGGTACTGAAGGAGGCCTGTCTGAAGGCCACCACCTGGGAGCCACCGTACCGGGTCGCGGTCAACCTGTCGGCGGTGCAGCTTGCGCATGCCGACCTGCCACTGCTTGTGGGCACGATACTGAAGGAGACGGGACTGGCGCCCGAACGGCTTGAGCTCGAGCTGACGGAATCGACCATCTTTGCGAATCGCGCGCGCTCGCTGGAGATTCTCCGGGAAATCAAGGCAATGGGTGTGGGTATCGCGCTTGATGATTTCGGAACAGGCTATTCGTCGCTGGATACGCTGCGCGCCTTTCCGTTCGACAAGATCAAGCTGGACGGTTCGTTTGTGAAGGAGATCGATTCAGACCCGCAGGCGATTGCGATCATCCGCGCAGTGCTGGCGCTGGGCAAGAGTCTTGGCGTACCTGTATTGGCCGAAGGCATCGAGACACCCGACCAGCTCCAGATTATCTCGGGAGAAGGCTGTAACGAGATCCAGGGTTTTCTGTTTGGGCGGCCAGTTCCGCTGAACCAGCTCGTGTCGAGTGGGCAGATCCGCCTGATCGGGAATACGACAAACAAGTCATCATGAGCGATGGGCACACAAAAATATGCGGGCTTTTGTCCGTGTCGCAGTAGGTGTTGTCTACTGTCTCACGATACCGCGGCCTGTCATTAATTTCGTGTTCAAGGCATATGATTCTTTCCAGGAGAACCTATGCCTCGCAAACCGAAGACCCCACCGATCGAACTGCCGGCCATTCCCGCTGAACTGCTGGAACAATTCGGCAGCGGCCCGATGACGGCCGAAGTCATCAACGCCGCGACGCTCGCCCTCAAGAAGGCGCTGATCGAACGGGCGCTGGGCGGCGAGATGAATCATCATCTCGGCTACGCGCCTGGCGCTGCCAAGCCGGCCAGCGTGACGAACCAGCGCAACGGCAGGGGCGCCAAGACCGTTCTGACCGAAGACGGCCCGATCCGGATCGAAGTGCCGCGCGACCGCGACGGCAGCTTCGAGCCGTTGCTGATCCCCAAACACGAACGGCGCTTCACGGGCTTCGACGACAAGATCGTCGCCATGTACGCCCGGGGCATGACCGTGCGCGAGATTCAGGGCTTCCTGCAGGAGCAATACGCCACCGAAGTCTCGCCCGAGTTCATCAGTTCGGTCACCGATGAGGTCATGACCGAAGTCACCGCCTGGCAGGCCCGGCCACTTGAGCCGATGTATCCGGTCGTGTTCTTCGACGCGCTGCGCGTGAAGATCCGCGAGGATGCCGTCGTGCGCAACAAGGCCGTCTATCTGGCGCTGGGCATTCTGCCCGATGGCACGCGCGACATCCTGGGCCTGTGGATCGAGAACACCGAAGGTGCCAAATTCTGGATGAAGGTGTTCAACGATCTGAAGACACGCGGCGTGGGCGATATCCTGATTGCCGTCACCGACGGCCTCAAGGGCATGCCCGAAGCGCTTGCAGCCGTGTTCCCGGCGACCACGCTGCAAACCTGCATCGTGCATCTGATCCGGAACAGCCTCGATTACGCGAGCTGGAAAGATCGCCGATCGCTTGCCGCAGCCATTCGCCCGATCTATACCGCTGCGAGCGCGCAAGCGGCGCAGGCCGAACTGGATGCGTTTGCCGAAGGTCCGTGGGGCCAGAAGTTCCCCCCGGTTAGCGCAGCATGGCGCAGGGCCTGGGATCGCGTGATTCCGTTCTTCGCGTTCCCGCCCGGCGTGCGCAAGGTGATCTATACGACGAACGCCATCGAGAATATCAACTCGCAGCTACGCAAGATCATCAAGACCCGTGGTCACTTCCCAACCGATGATGCAGCAACGAAACTGATCTGGCTGGCACTGCGCAACATCACGGCCGACTGGGGGCGTGCCGCTCACGACTGGAAGACAGCGATGAACCAATTCGCTATCCTCTATGCGGATCGATTCGTTCGACCATCCGTGTGAATCTCAATCCCGCCTTGAACACGGAAATTCTGACAGTCCCTCTTATGGATGATGTCTTCGTTAGCCGCGTCGGCGAAACAGGAGGACACCATGTTTGCAAACTATTTCGAATCTCAACAGAGAATCGACGAACTCGCTGCTAATCCCGAGAGCCTCCTACTTGAGGGATTTACCTTGAGATTGTGGGAGGTCGGCTATGCAGAAATCACCGCGCGCCGACATGTCCGAGCCGCTGAACATCTGCTGTACTGGACTCACGAGAACAGAATCAGACCAACAAATCTTTCTCCCGACATCATTCGACGATTCGACAGCCACCGGAGAAATTGCACGTGTTTGAGATACGGGCATGCAGACTGGGAAGGAGTGATGCATGGCGTACGTCTCTTCACGGGTTACCTTCAGGACGCCGGCGTCATAGAGTCATCGAATCCAAATAACAAACCGTTGGATCCGGAGCTTCTGGTTCAGTTTCGTCATTGGATGCGCGAAAGGAGAGGGGCGAAGGATTCGACGCTGTCGACCTACAGTATCGCCATCCGAAATCTGCTCAGAGCGGCAGACACTGACCCATCCAGCTTCACGGCACATCACCTGCGGGAGTTTGTTCTTAATGAGAGTGCAAAACAAGGGCTTGCTGCAACGAAGAACTGCACAACGGCATTGCGCATGTTCCTTCGATTCTTGATAGGGGAAGGCAAAGGCAGAGCGGGCCTTGACGCCTCTGTGCCCACTGTGGCCAATTGGTGTTTGTCGTCGCTCCCTCGCTACATTCCTGCAGACGACGTTGAGAAGATCATTGCTTCTTGCGACCGCAGTACGCCGGTCGGCGTACGCGACTATGCAATAGTGCTGTTGCTCGCTCGCTTGGGTCTGCGAGCAGGGGATGTCGTGCGCCTGCGGCTACATGATATTGACTGGAAAGTCGCGTCGATGTCGATTACCAACAAGAGCGGCCGTGCGATTACGTTTCCGCTAACCAGGGACATCGGTCAAGCGATCGTAGACTATATACGCCACGCACGACCGCCGAGCGGCACCGACGCGTTGTTCGTCAGTTGCCGTGCTGACCCTGCCTCATTTCCACGTACAGCAGATCATGCAGCGACCAACGCGGCCTCGAAGTCGACGGGAGTCAGAAACCCTATCGAGGTGTGCAGGCGCTCTCGATTGTAATAGCCCTCGATCCAGT
>NZ_JAAGPN010000263.1:0-11239 GCF_017104805.1 Paraburkholderia sp. Ac-20347
TGCGCCGCTCGCCGTGACGGCGGTGCAGGCGGGTTGCGTGGCGGTGGGCAGCGCGGTGCTCGCGCTGGTGTTCGCGCACGGCCAGTGGCAGCCGCTGCCGACGTTCTCCGCGCATCTGCCGTTCTGGAGCAGCGTGGCGTGGCTCGTCGGCGCGTGCACGCTGTTCGCGTTCTTCATCCAGAACTACGCCGTGCGCCGCAGCAGCCCGACGCGCGTGGCCTTGCTGATGGGCAGCGAACCGGCGTTCGGCGCGCTGTTCGCCTGCGTCTGGCTCGGCGAGCGCCTGAGCGTGGCCGCGTGGACGGGCGGCGCGTTGATCGTCGCGGCGTCGCTGTTCGCGGTGGTGCCGTGGCGGCGCGCCGCAGCAAAGAGCGTGAGCGAAGCGGTCAACGCCTGAGCGCAGCGGTCAACGCCTAAACGCGCGGCTCAGTCCTTCACGCCGCGCTTGCGCAGCAGATACGTATCCATGATCCAGCCGTTCGCCTCGCGCGCCTCGCCGCGCACGCGCACGATTTCGTCCTTCACGTCGTCGAGCTTGCCCGCCACGAGAATCTCGTCGGGCGTGCCCACATACGCGCCCCAGTAAATGTCGAGATCCTCGCCGTCGAGCTGCGTATAGGCGTTCTGCGCGTCGAGCATCACGACGGCGCTGTCGGCGTCACGCGGAAAACCGTTTTCGACCAGCCGCCGCCCCGTGGTGATGCTCACCGGCTTGCCGATGAAATTGAGCGGCACGCGATGCTTCGCGGCCAGCGCCTGCACGCTGCTGATGCCCGGAATCACCTCGAACTCGAAC
The DNA here is from genome assembly GCF_017104805.1 of Paraburkholderia sp. Ac-20347. Taxonomy (NCBI): domain Bacteria; kingdom Pseudomonadati; phylum Pseudomonadota; class Betaproteobacteria; order Burkholderiales; family Burkholderiaceae; genus Paraburkholderia; species Paraburkholderia sp. Ac-20347. Next base: position 797 of record NZ_JAAGPN010000263.1, read on the forward strand.
GCAAGCCGCCCTTCGTCGAGGATCGCATCGAGAATGCGGATCGTGCTGTCGTAGAGCGCGGGATCGCCCCAGACGAGGAACGCGCCGCATTGTCCATCGGCGAGTTCATGCTCGATCAGCCCTTCGAATACGCGCTGTTTGTCGCGATTGAGTTCGTCGACGGCCGCCTTGTATTCGACGCCGTCGCGCCGCCGCTCGGGACTCGTCGCTTCGACGATGCGGTAATCGGGGTTCTCGATGAAGCGCGCGCAGATCTCCTTGCGCAGCGCCACGAGCTTGTCTTTCGCGGGGCCTTTGTCCATCACGAAGAACACGTCGGCGGCGTTGAGCGCCTTGACGGCCTGCATGGTCAGATAGTCGGGATCGCCCGCGCCGATGCCGATGATGAGGATCTTTTTCACGTCGATAGTCCGGTGAGTGCGTCGTCCAGGCGGGCCTCAAAAGGGCCGCAGAAGCGCTGCCAAGGGCCGCGCCGGGCGAGCGGAAGGCCCGAAATGATAGCGCGAGTTGGCGAGCGCGCCCATTTCGCGGGCTGCGTGTACACGGTCATTTTCTTCAATACGCGCGCCCGCGCGCTGCGTACGCTCGACGCTGAATCATCGCCGTCTGGCGTATCGAGGAGAATCGTGAGCACTGTCATGTCCATGGCCGCCTTCGCGCTGGCCACTTCCATCACCCCCGGACCCGTGAATATCGTCGCGCTCGGCGCGGGCGCGCGCTATGGCTTGCGCGCGAGCCTGCGCCACGTGACGGGCGCGACCGTGGGTTTCGCGCTGCTGTTGCTGCTGATCGGCCTCGGCCTGCACGAACTGCTCGCGCAATGGCCGTTTCTCACGCGCGCGATCGAATGGGCGGGCGTGGCGTTTCTGCTTTACGTGGCGTGGCGGCTCGCCATCGACGACGGCCGTATCGACGCCTCGCGCGAAGCACGCGGCCCCTCGCTGATGACGGGCGCGGCGATGCAATGGCTCAATCCGAAGGCGTGGCTCGCGTCGGTGGCGGGCATGGGCGCGTATGCGGCCCCGGGCGAGAAGGCGCTGGTCTGGCAGTTCGCCGCGATCTATTTCGTGGTCTGCTACGCGTCGATTGCGTGCTGGGCGTGGGCGGGCGCGTCGCTGCGCCAGGCGCTGCGCGAGCCGTCGCGCGTGCGCTTCGTGAACCGGCTGATGGCCGCGCTGCTGGCGGCGAGCGCACTGTGGCTGCTGTTCGGTTGATCGCGTCGAAGCGTCAGCCGCGATACGTCAGCCGCGATACTGACCCGGCGTGGCCGCGACGAACTGCCGGAACGCGCGTTGCAGATGCGCCTGATCGGCGAAACCCGCTTCGGCGGCGACGTCGGCGATAGCGTGACCGCGCCGCAATTGCGCGCGGCTGAACTCGATGCGCCGGTTCACGACATACGCGTGCGGCGTCATGCCGTACTGCTCGCGAAACGCACGGATCAGATGCGACGGCGACAGGTCGGCGGCCGCGCAAATCTCGTCGAGCTTGAGCGCGCGCGTGTAATTGCCGTCGATGAATTCGGCGGCGCGCGCAAGACGCGCATCCGGTTCGCGCGCGGCGAGCGGCGCGGGCTGCATGGCCGGGTACAGCGACCGATGCAGCGCCGTGAAATACGCTTTCACGGCGTGTTCCTTGCGCGCGTTGTCTTCAAGCGGATCGACGAGCGTGTCGTAGAGCGCGTTGAGCCCCGCAAACAAGGCGGGATCGCGCGTGAGCGTGTGCTCGAAGGGACGCAGGCCGTCCTGCGCGCCGCAGCCCAGTTCGCGTTGCAGCTTCGCGAGCCACTCCACGTCGACATAAAACATGCGATAGGCCCACGCTTCATCGGCGGCGGGATTGCACGCGTGCACGACGTTCGCGTTGATGATGACCACCGACCCCGCGCCAATATGCTGCAGCGTGTTGCCGTTCAGATAGGTGCTGTGGCCGCCCGTGACCGCGCCGATCGAAAACGTGCTGTGCGCGTGACGTCCATAGCTGACCTTGCGGCCATCGGCGATGGCGCGCACTTCGATGAAGGGCAGGGCGTCGTCGCGCCAGAAGCTCGGCGTGCCTGCAGCGATGGCGGACGTGGACGGCATGAATGGGCTCGCAAAATCGAAACAGCGTGAGGCTCGATGGTAGCGCAAACGCGGTGTCAATCACGCGCCGCGCGGCAAGCATCATAAACAATTAGAGTCCGTGCGCTAACGCACTAATTAAGTACGTTCATCATTTCGTCATACGGATGCGCCGATAATTCACGTTGAATAAATTGGCCTGCCTTGTCACGAGTCGCGTAACGATAGCGCGACCGGCACGGCGTGGCTCGGGGATTTCAACATGACCATTCGTCACCGCATCACGCTTCTCATCGTGCTGATGTTCGTCGCGTTGTCCGCCATCGGCGGCTACGCGGTCTATCAGACGCGCCGCAGCGCCACCGACGTCCATCAGGTCACGCAGGGCGTCGTGCCGAGCGCACTCGCTTCCTCGGACCTCGTCTCGCTCGTCAAGGACGTGCAGCTCGCGACGATGACGCTCGTCTACGCGCCCGACGCGACCACCGCGCAACTCGCGCAGGACGATCTCAAGAAGAAGGAAGCCGACCTGCGCGCCGCGCTCGACGTGCAGCGCAAGGCCGCCGCGAGCCACGCGCAGGACGGCCTCGTCGCGCAGGCGCAGGAAAGCATCACCAACTATTTCAACGCCATCGACGACACCGCGAAGATGAAGGCCGCGGGCAAGAACGAACTGGCGCAGGCCTATCTGTTCGCGAACGTGGCGCAGTATCGCGACGAACTCGAAGGCATCGTCACCACGATGCGCGTCGAGAAGAACCGCCAGAAAGACGACGCGATCAGCGCGCTCAACGGCATGCTCGACACGACCACCAGCGCGATCGCCGGCGTGACGGGCGGCGCGGTGCTGCTGCTCACGGTGATCGGCCTGCTGCTGTATCGCCAGATCACGCGCCCGCTTTCGCGCATGCAGCAGGAAATGAGCGAGATCGCCACGAGCCAGGACTTCACGCGCCGCGTGCCGGTGGGCCGTCTCGACGAGATCGGTCATTCGATCGTCGCGTTCAACGGCATGATCGAGAAGATCCAGCACAGCTCGGCGCAGCTCAAACGCAAGACCGCCGACATTCAGGCGATGCTGCAGAACATGCAGCAGGGCATTCTCACGGTGGTCGAAGGCGCGACCATCCACAACGAGTATTCGGCCTATCTGGAAGCGATTTTCGAAACGAACGAGATCGCGGGCCGCTCGCTGATGGACCTCGTGTTCTCGAGCACGGAACTCGACGCCGATACGCTCTCGCAGATCGACGCCGCCGTGCACGCGTGCCTCGGCGAAGACGACGTGAACTTCGCGTTCAACCAGCATCTGCTCGTGAACGAAATCACGCGCGCGATGCCCGATGGCCGCACCAAGGTGCTCGATCTGTCGTGGTCGGCGATTACCGATGAGAACGACATCGTCGTGCGTCTGATGCTCTGCGTGCGCGACGTGACCGAACTGCGCGAACTCGCGGCGGAAGCGGGCGAGCAGAAGCGCCGTCTGCAGATGATCGGCGAAATTCTCGCGGTCAGCGAAGAGAAGTTCCATCGCTTCGTGGAAAGCTCGAAGACCTTCATCCACGAAAACGAACGCATCATTCGCCAGCACGATTGCGCGGACATGGACGCCGTCGCGGCGCTGTTCCGCAACATGCACACGGTGAAGGGCAATGCGCGCACATACAGCCTCCAGCATCTCACGGGCGTGGTGCACGAAGTCGAGCAGCGTTACGACGCGCTGCGCCGCGAAGATCCGGATCACGTGTGGGATCAGCAGGCGCTGATCGCCGACCTGCATCGCGTGCGCGAAGCCGTCGATCACTATGCGTCGATCAACACCGAAAGTCTCGGTCGCGGCGGCCGCACGCAGGACGGCAGCATCGCGATCGGCCGCGAGCAGATCGACGCGAGCCTGCGTCTGATCGACAACACCCGCGACGACGATCTCGCCTCGCTGCGCGCGATGCGCGCCGAACTGCGCCGCGTGCTGGGCGCGTTCGGCACCGAGAGCGTGCACGACGCGCTCGCGGGCGTGCTCGATTCGCTGCCGTCGCTGGCGCAGGAACTGGGCAAGGTCGCGCCGGTCGTGCGCATCGACGATCACGGCTGGCGTCTGCGCAGCGAAGCGGCGGGCACGGTCCGGGACGTCTTCACGCATCTGCTGCGCAACTCGCTCGATCACGGCATTGAAATGCCGACGCAGCGCCGCGCGCAAGGCAAGGACGACGCGGGCCAGATTCATGTCGACGCCAACGTGATCGACGGCGCGTTGCGCCTCGCGCTCGCCGACGACGGACGCGGCCTCGCGCTCGAACGCATTCGCGGCATCGCCGTCGAGCGCGGCTGGCTCGCCGAAGACGAGATGGCGAGCGACGACGCCATCGCGGCGTTCATCTTCCGCGCAGGCTTCTCGACGGCGCAACAAGTGACCGAAGTGTCGGGCCGCGGTGTGGGCATGGACGCGGTGCGCGACTTCCTCGAACGCGAAGGCGGCCGCATCGAACTGCGCTTCACGGACAACCGGGAAGGCGCCGATTACCGGCACTTCGAAACGATCGTGTATCTGCCGCGCGCGTGCGCCGTCGAAGGCGAGCAGGCGCGCGCCACGCAGCAGGAAGAGGAAGCGCTGAGCTAGGCGCGGTTCGGGGGTGGCTGTGGTGTTTCCGTATTTGACAGGCGCGCTGGCGGGCGCCGTGATCGTGGCGATCGGCGCGGTTGTGCTGCATCTGCGCGCGCGTGCGCGTACGAACGCGGCGCTGCAATCGCAACTCGCGCAGCACGATGAACAGCTCGCGCTGGCGAAAACGCAGATCGACGACGCGCAATCGCGCGCCGCCGAAGAACATGACGCGCTGGCGGCGCAGATCGAGACGCTGCGCGCCGAACTCGCGCAGCGCAAGTCGGTGGCCGACGCGATGGAAGCGGCGCTGGCCGCCGAGCGTTCGCGTGGCGCCGACGCCTTGCAGCGCGTCGAGCGCATCGCTGCCGAAGCGGCGCGCCTCAAGCAGATGTCGATGACTTTCGAGCGCTGGCACGAGCAGATGATCTCGCTGATGGCGCAGAACCACGACATGCACCAGAAGAACCAGGAGCTGTCGTCGATCGTGAGCCACGTGCTGATCGTCTCGCTGAATGCGTCGATCGAAGCGGCGCGCGCGGGCCCGGCGGGCCGGGGCTTTTCGATCGTCGCGGGCGAAGTGCGTACGCTCGCCACGCGCTCGCAGGAGTTGTCGAAGAGCTATCGCGACAGCCTGCATCGCAACGATCTGATCACCGCCGCGACGTTCCAGGACGTGCAGGCGGGCGGCAAGATGATCGCGGCCTCGCTCGCGAGCGTGGATTCGCTTACGCAGCAACTGTATGCGCAACTCGGCGAATCGCGCACGGATGGGCATTTCGATGCTCACTTCGATACGCACACGCAGGCGCACGCATGATCGGCTCGAACGCGCAGGACAGTTTCGAGCGCATTTTCTTCGCGGCGGCGCGCTCGCGGCTCGTGACCGATGCGCAGCACGCGTGCGAGTTCTCGCCCGCGTCGAATGAGGTGGCGCAGGGCGAACACGTGATCGTGCTGACGATCTCGTCGATGCAGTTTCGCGTGCTGCTATTGATTCATCTTAAGGATGACGAAGCCACGCGCGCGTATTACACGGGCGAAACGGAAGCCGGTGCGGGGCGTCCGCTCATCGAGACCTTCACGGAGTTCGGCAATCTGTGCTGCGGGTCGATGAACCAGCAGCTCGTCGAGCATTTTCCGGACCTTGGCATGTCCACGCCGTATGCGCTGTCGGGTCAGTGTTTGCCGTATCTGCGCGAGCTGAAGCCCGACAGCGTGAAGTCCTGGGCGCTGACGATCGACGGTTCGGTGCGCCTCGGTGCGACGCTGTGCATCTGCACGCGCGCGTCACTCGAATTCGTGGCCGCCGACATGGCGGACGCGAGCGAAAGCGCCGGCGAACTCGAATTCTTCTGACGCGCCGCGCGCGCGTCGGCATGCAGTGATGTATCGCAGGGAAGTCGGAAAGAGACGTATGAACACGAATAAGCCGGTCAGCAAGGTGTTGCTGCTCGAAAGCGATTCCGCCCGCGCGCTCGCGCTGGCGCAACCCGATGCCGGGCAACGCCTGATGGGCGTGCCGGTGCGCCGCGACGCGCTGGCGGCCGCGCTGCACACGCATTACGACCTGGGCGGCGTGCTGCTCGGCGAGGACTTCGGCGGCTCGCCCGAAGCGGCGGCGGCAGTGGCCGTGGCGCTCGAAGTGGAGCGCCCGGAGTTGCCGATTGTGCTGCGCCGGACCACCGATGGTGAATTGCCCGAAGCGTTGCGGCGCGTGCCGCGCGCGAGCTGGGACGAGCGCGAGCCCGAGTCGCTGCAGGCGGCGCTCGACGCGCATGTGTTTTCGCAGGATTACCCGGACCCGCTCGTGGACGGTATCGCCGACATGACGCTCGGCCGTCTGCGCGGGCTGTTTCCGGACCTCGAAGTGAACTGGGACACGCCGAGCATCGTGCGCGACCGCATCATCTTCGGCGAGGTGCTCACGCTGATCCCGATCGAGACCGCGTGGTGCCGTGGCTGGCTGCTGATGCAGACCGAGGAGACGCCGCTCATCGACATGCTGCCGCCGCGCGAAGGGCGCGGCGCGCGCGAGGAAGCGAGCGATTTCCGCGATCTGAACGGCGTGCTCGGCGAACTCACGAATCTCGTGTGGGGCGCGTTTCGCAACCGCTATCTCGGGAACGCGCGCAATGCGGGCGCGGGCGATGCAGCGGGCGACGGCGGCTGGGTCCGCGCGCAGGTGCAGGTGCCGCTGCTCATCAATCATCGGCGGCGCTATCTGTCGTTCGGCTCGGACAATCCGCAGCTGTGCATCAAGTACCGGCTCACGTGTCCGAAGACGGGCCGCGAGGCGGTGATCGATCAGCGTTTCGTGTTCAGCCTCGGCTGGTCGCGCGAAGGTTTCGACGAGACGGCCGCTCTGGCCGCGGCCGCCGCCGAGCCGGAACCGGTGAGCGGCGAACTCGAACTGTTTTGACGTCAAGATGCGCCGTACACGGCGCAAAGGAAAGAGACAACATGGCTAAGATTCTGGTGGTGGACGATTCGAGCACGGTGCGTGACGAAGTCGCGGGCTTTCTGCGCAAGAACGGCCTCGACGTCGATACGGCGGTGGACGGCAAGGACGGCCTCGCGAAGCTGAAGGCGAATCCGGGCGTGAAGCTCGTCGTGAGCGACGTGAACATGCCGAACATGGACGGCCTCACGATGGTCGAGAAGATCCGCAGCGAACTCGCGAACACGGCTGTCAACGTGGTGATGCTCACGACGGAAAGCAGCCCGGCGATGAAGGAGCGCGGCAAGGCCGCCGGCGTGCGCGGCTGGATCGTCAAGCCGTTCAAGGGCGAGGCGGTGCTGGAGACGTTCAAGAAGATGGCGGGCTGAGCGCTCGTTTAGCGCCCGGTTAGCGCTCGATCAGCGTCTCGCGAAAATGAAAAAAGGCCTGCGTTTGCAGGCCTTTTTTATCGATGCCGCGTGAAGCGGCGCGGCGTGTCGACCGCGCTTCGAATCGTTACGCGGCGAGCGCCGCCGCGCCCGCCTTCGCGGGCATCAGCAGCACCGGAATCGATTTCGACGTGGGCGTGCCCGCGCCGTCGGCGATCGATTCCAGCGGCACGAGCGGATTCGTCTCCGGATAGTACGCGCCGAGGCAGCCGCGCGGAATGTCGTACTCCACGAGCATGAAGTCGGTGACGTGACGCTCGATGCCGTCGTCCCAGACGCTCGTGATATCCACGAACTGACCCGGCTCGAAGCCGAGCATCGTCATGTCTTCGCGGTTCGCGAACAGCACGCGGCGCAGGCCGTACACGCCGCGATAACGGTCGTCGAGACCGTAAATCGTGGTGTTGTACTGATCGTGCGAGCGCGTGGTCATCAGCGTCATGAGCTTCTGGCCGTGTTCGGCGCGCGCGCGATGGATCGGCGTGTCGAGCGCGATCGCGTGCACCACGAACTGCGCCTTGCCGCTCGGCGTCTTCCACACGCGGTCGCGCGACGCGACGCCGAGGTGGAAGCCGCCCGGATGCTTGAGGCGCTCGTTGTAGTTCTGGAAGCCGTCGAACACCTGCTCGATGCCGTCGCGGATCTTCGCGTAGTCGCTCGCCTGATCGAGCCAGTCCACCTTCTCGCTGCCGAGCGTGGCGTGCGCCATGCGCGCGACGATCGCGATTTCCGACAGCAGATTGTTCGACGCCGGACGGTTCATGCCGTACGAGATGTGCACCATGCTCATCGAGTCCTCGACGGAGACGCCTTGCGGCACGCCGTTCTGCAGGTCGATTTCGGTGCGGCCGAGCGTCGGCAGGATCAGCGCGTCTTCGCCGTGCACGAGATGGCTGCGGTTGAGCTTGGTCGTCACGTGCACGGTAAGCGCGCACGAACGCATGGCGTCGAAGGTGCGCGGCGTGTCGGGCGTGGCGATCGCGAAGTTGCCGCCCAGACCGATGAACACCTTCACGTGGCCTTCGAGCATCGCGTGAATGGTTTCGACCACGTCGTAGCCGTGCTCGCGCGGCGGCTCGAAATCGTAGGCCTTGCCCAGACGGTCGAGGAACGCCTGAGTCGGCTTTTCCTCGATGCCGACCGTGCGGTCGCCCTGCACGTTCGAGTGGCCGCGCACCGGGCACAGGCCCGCGCCGCGACGGCCGATATTGCCGCGCATCATCATCAGATTCGAGAGCAGCTGGATCGTCGCCACCGAATTCTTGTGCTGCGTGATGCCCATGCCCCACGTCGAAATGACGGCCTTGCCCTTCACGTAGATGTCGGCGAGCTTGAGCACTTCGTCGAGCGGCACGCCCGCTTCGGCGACGATCATGTCCCACGATTCCGCGCGCAGATCGGCGGCGAAGCTGTCGAAGCCGACCGTGTGTCCGGCGATGAAGTCGACGTCGAGAATGCGTTCCGTGCCTTGCGCCACGGCTTGATCGTCGAGTTCGATCACGCGCTTGGCCATGCCCTTGATCAGCGCGAAGTCGCCGCCGATGCGCGGACGGATGAACACCGAGCTGATCTCCACGCCCTTGGGCGAGAGCATGTCGAGCGTGTGCTGCGGGCTCGCGAAGCGTTCCAGCCCGCGTTCCTTGAGCGGATTGATCGAGACGATGGTCGCGCCGCGCTTGGCGCATTCGCGCAGTTCGCCCAGCATGCGCGGGTGGTTCGTCGCGGGATTCTGGCCGAAGATCAGCAGCGTGTCGGCGTGCTCGAAGTCGTCGAGCGTGACGGTGCCCTTGCCGATGCCGACCGTGCCCGGCAGGCCGCGGCTGGTGGCTTCGTGGCACATGTTCGAGCAGTCGGGGAAGTTGTTGGTGCCGTACATGCGCACGAACAGCTGATACAGGAACGCGGCTTCGTTGCTCGCGCGGCCCGAGGTGTAGAACGCGGCGCGGTCCGGGTTGTCGAGCGCATTGAGGTGCTTCGCGATCAGCTTGAACGCGTCGTCCCATTCGATCGGCACGTAGCGGTCGCGCTGCGCGTCGTAGACCATCGGATCGGTCAGACGGCCGTGCTGCTCCAGCTCGTAGTCCGATTGCGCCATCAGTTCGGTGACGGTGTGCTGCTCGAAGAAGGCCGGCGTCACGCGCTTGCTGGTGGCTTCGGCGGCCACGGCCTTCACGCCGTTCTCGCAGAACTCGAACGTCGACGCGTGCTCGCGGTCCGGCCAGGCGCAGCCCGGGCAGTCGAAGCCGTCCGGCTGATTCTGCTTGAGCAGCGTGCGGTAGTTGCCGCCCGACACCTTCTCCTTGATCAGGTTGATCGCGACCTGTTTGAGTGCGCCCCAGCCTGCGGCGGGGTGGTGATACGGCTCGATGCGACCTTGCGGCTTCTTCATGCTGGGGGCTTCGGATTCGTGAGGGCGGATGGCCCGATGAGGCGAGACTACTGTGTTCCTGTGCTCCCGGTGATCACAGAAATCCGGAAAGCGGAGGGATACAGTTGCGACGATTTGCCATAGACTGGTGGGGTTTGTGTTGCCCGTCCTTTCCCTTGGCTTTCGTTTGTCTTTGCTTGCTCCTGGTATGCCCGCGCCGTCTTCCTCGCCGTCTTCCTCGATTACCCGCTACGAACAGCTCGCCGACGACATCGAGGCCGCCGTGCGGCGCGGCGTGTTCGGGCCAGGCGAGCGCGTGCCGTCGGTGCGGCGGGCGAGCCAGCAGCACGGCGTCAGCATCAAGACGGTGCTGCATGCCTACGCGCTGCTGGAAAGCCGGGGCGTGATCGAGTCGCGGCCGCAATCGGGCTTTTTCGTGCGCGCGCGGCCGCTGGCGCGCGCGACGGGCGAGGCCGGGCGGGAAAATGGCGGCGAAGCGGGCCATGAAGGCGGCGGAGCGGCGC
>NZ_JAAGPN010000264.1:0-11007 GCF_017104805.1 Paraburkholderia sp. Ac-20347
GCCGTCGCCGACCGGTTTGTTGAGCACGCTGCGGCAGGTCATGACGATCTGCGAGTCGAGCGAACGCACGCTCCAGACCGCGTCGATCAGCGCATGCGAGCCCGGCCACGATTCGAAGCGCTGCACGTTCACGCTCACGCGGTAGACCGGCACGCCTTCGGGATGCGGCGAGCCGTACACGTCGATCGTGTTCAACTGCTGCGTGAGATCGCCCGACAGCGCACGGCGGATCTCGTCGCCGGGCATCGACGCCCAGCGTTCCTGTTCGAGCACGCGCACCTGGGTGGCGTCGGTCTGCACGACGAACTGCGCCTTCGCGACTTGCGGCGGCACGTCGACGGGCGCGAGTTCGATCAGCCACGCCGGGTTGCCGCTCGTCGCGGCGGCGGGCTGGGTGCGCGCCGCGTCGTCGGTCGGGCTCAGCGTGTAGAAGTGGCTGCTGGGCGAGGCGCAGCCCGCCAGCGCCGTCAGCGCGGCGAGGGCAGCAAGGCGCCGGAGCGGGCGCCGGCGATACGTCATGGCTTGTCTCCTGATTTGCCGCGCAGCAGCGATTCGGGATGGCGCTCGAGGTAATCCGAGAGCGCGTTGAGCGATTGCAGCGTGCGCGTCAGTTCCTGCAGCGCCTGATGCACGTCCGACTGCAGCGGCGAATCCTGCTGCAAGGTGGACTGGGCGGCGCTGAAGGTCTTCTGCGCTTCGTCCAGCGTGCCGCGCATCTGCGGCAGAAGCTGGTCGTTGACCTGACCGAACAGCTGGTTCGCGCTCTTGAGCGATTCGTTCAGGTTGTTGCCGATCTTGTCGAACGGAATCTGATCGAGCTTCTTGGCGATGTCGGCCACCTGAAGCTGCAGCTCTTCGAGCGAGTTCGGCACCGTCGGCAGCTCCATCGGGTCGCGGTCGAGATCCGCCTTGGCCGGACCGGCCTTCGGGAAGATGTCGAGCGCGATGTAGAGCTGGCCGGTGATCAGGTTGCCGGTGCGCAACTGGCCGCGCAGGCCGCGCGAGACGAGCCGCTTGATCAGCTCGTGGCTCTGCGGCGTATGCGGCGCGGGCGCTTCGCCGCGCGTGCGGCGCGACAGACGCAGCGGATACAGATCCATCGTCACCGGCATGGTGAAGTTGTGCTCCTTCGGATCGTATTCGATGCCGATATCGGTCACCTGGCCGAGCACGATGCCGCGGAAGTCCACGGTCGCGCCCACGGCGAGGCCGCGCAGCGACTGGTTGAAGTACATGACCACGCGCACCGGCGCGCCGTCCGGCTCGCGCATCGCTTCGCTTTCGTCGGACGCGAGCGTGAAGGTCGCGGCGTCGGGCGCCTGCGGACCCATCGCCTGACCCGGCGGAGCCTGGAAGGCGAGACCGCCCGTCACGACCGTCGCGAGCGACTGCGTGTTGACCTTGAAGCCGCTCGAATCGAGCTGCACGTTCACGCCGCTCGCATGCCACCAGCGCGTATTGGTGCCCACGTACTGGTCGTACGGGGCGCTCACGAACACCTGCACGGTCACGCCCGTGCCGTCCTTGTCGAGCGAATAGCCGGTCACCTGGCCGACCTGGATGCGGCGATAGAAGATCGGCGTGCCGATATCGAGCGAGCCGAGGTTTTCGCTGTGCAGCGTGTAGCGGTGGCCCTTTTCGTCGATGGTGACGGCGGGCGGCGTTTCCAGCCCGGTGAAGTCGCTGGCGGTTTCTTCCGAGCGACCCGCGTCGGCGCCGATATACGAACCCGAGAGCAGCGTGCCGAGGCCCGAGACGCCGCTCGCGCCCACGCGCGGACGCACCACCCAGAAGCGGCTGTCCTTCTTGGCGAAGTCTTCGGCGTCCTTCGTGAGTTCGACGGTCACGAGCACGCGCGAGAGGTTCGGCGAGAGCTTGATGGCGCGCACCGAACCGATATCGACGTCCTTGTACTTGACCTTGGTCTTGCCGGGCTCGAGGCCTTCGGCGGTCATGAAGCTGATGGTGATGGTCGGCCCGCGGGTGGCCACCGACTTCACCACGAGCGCTACGCCGATCAGCGCCGCGATGAGCGGCACGATCCAGACGAGCGAGGGCAGCCAGCGCCGGGGTTTGACGATGTCCGGTTCGGGCAGGTCGGGCGGCAAGCCGCCGCCGCCGGAGGCCGGGGTCGGTCCTTTCGGACTATTCATGGGGGTGATCCTGAGAGTGTTGCGTGGGTTGTTGCTTGTCTTCGTCCACCGGATCCCAGATGAGGCGCGGATCGAACTGCATCGACGCGATCATCGTCAGGATCACGACCGAGCCGAACGCGATGGCGCCTGGGCCCGCCGTGATCACCGCAAGTGACTGGAAGCGTACCAGCGCCACGGTCAGGGTGACAACGAAGACGTCCAGCATCGACCAGCGGCCGATGAATTCGACCAGCCGGTAGAGTTTGGTGCGCTCGGCGGGACGCCACGTGGAGCGGCGCTGCGAGGTGAAGCAGAGCAGCCCGAGCACCGAGAGCTTGAGCATGGGCACCAGAATACTGGCGATGAACACGATCACGGCGAGCGGCGCGTCGCCCGAGGTCCAGAAGTAGACGACGCCGCTCATGATGGTGTCGTCCTCGTCGCCGACCAGCGAGGCCGTGTGCATGACCGGCAGGATGTTGGCCGGAATGTAGAGCAGCGCGGCGGCGATCAGCAGCGCCCAGGTGCGCATCAGGCTGTCCGGGTTGCGCGTGTGCAGCGGCGAATGGCAGCGCATGCAGCGCGGATGCGCGATGCCGCGCTGCAGCGGCTGGACGTGGCCGCAGGCGTGGCAGGAGATCAGGCCGGCGTCGGCGGCGGTGAGGTATTTTTTCATCGCGAACCCTCGGGACGGGCGGGCGGGGTGTCGGGTGGCGCGTCCTGGCCGGCGTCGCGCGCGGTGCCGCGAATTTCCGGATCGGAGAGCGCGTCGGATCCGGCGACATGCGCGAGCGCCGAGGGCACGCCCGGATCGAGCAGCCCGCGCGGATCGATGTCGTGGCCGTCGGCCGTGTGCGGGGTGGCGGGTGTGTCCAGCCCGTTGTTGCCTCCTTGGCCGCCGTTGCCTCCGTTACCGCCAGGCAGGCCCGGACCGCCGTTCGCGCCGCCATCCGCCGCCGGACCCGAGCGGCCGCGGCGTGCGGCGAGCGCGCTTTCGCGCAGGGCGTCGGCGATATCCCAGAGCGTGCGCGAGTCGAACGTCACGACCACGGTGAACATCAGCGTGAGCGCGCCGAACGCGAACAGCGCCGTTTCCGGAATCACGCGCGCGAGGCTGACCATCTTCACGATCGTGATCAGCACGCCGAGCATGAACACTTCGAGCATGCCCCACGGCCGCACGAACTGGATCGCGCGCAGCACGAGATCGAAGCCGGGCGGGATGAAGCCGCGCCGGATCGGCAGCAGCACGTAGAGCAGCGCCACCATTTCGGTGAGCGGAAAGAGGATGGTTGCGCAAAAGACCATCACCGCGACGATCTGCATGTCCTCGTTCCACAGCACCACGAGCGCGCCGAACAGGCTCGACTCCGTGGTGATGCCGTTGGCGTCGAGTTCGATGATGGGAAACGACTGCGCGATGATGAAGGTGACCAGCGCGGCGATCGTGATCGCGCAGATGCGGTCGAGCTGCGACGAGGCGCTGTGATAGAGCGTGGCGCCGCAGCGCGTGCAGCGCGCGGTTTCACGCCCGAGCAGGCGAGGTTTGCGGTAGAGCGCGTCGCATTCGTGACACGCGATCAGTTTTTCCTGGGCCATGCGGGCAGGTGGCGCAAAACGACGTGAACGGGACATGCAGCGCGGGCCGATCGGCGGCATGGCAACGCGACGCGCGCGGCGCGCTTGCCGGCCATGTTACCAAAGGGCACCTGGCGCGCGCGTTTGCTTGCCGGCGTGCGCGGGCGGCGCCTCGGCAGCACACAAGCGGGCTCTTCGCGCGGCGCGTCGGCAAGCTGTAGCAATTTGCGGGCCGGGCCTAGGTGGCAAGCCTTGGCGATCCGTGCTGCATGACGGGCGAGGAGTGTGCCACGTTTGCGCCGCCGATGCGCGCGAGCCAGCATCGGCGTGCGTGCGGGCCGATGCCACGCCCGAGGCGAGTGCGCGGCCGGCCGCGCTATTCTCTATCCACAGATGTTTGCAGTCACGCGCATAGGCTATCTTTGCAGCTGAGAGGCCGATTCGACGGCCCTCCCTCCTCGGGGCTCGCGCGGGCGGCGGGTGTCGTTGTCGGAGGAGACCGGCGCCCGCATCGGGGAAGATCATGGAAGGATTGTCCGGGCTGGCGCGTTTAGTCAGCGGGAGGCGGCGACGGGGCTTTCTGGCGGGCAGGGCGACGGCGGTTCGCGCGCCGATGGCCCCGATGGCGCGGGTGAGCAAGTTACTGGTTTGCACGGTCTGCACGCTGCTCACCGCGCTCGCGCCGGGCAGCGCGGCCTTCGCGCAGATCGACGCCGACAAGAGCACACTCGTGGCGATCTCGCGGCAGATGAACGTGCCGGTCGAAGGGCGCTTCATGAAGTTCGACGCGCAGATCGCCTTCGATCCGGCGAAGCCCGCGGGCGGCTCGGCGCGCATCACCGTCGACACCGGCAGCTACGACCTCGGCAGCCCGACGTATAACGATTCGGTGCGCGGGCCCGAGTGGTTCGACGCGAAGGCGTATCCGCAGGCCACGTTCGTGTCCACGTCGATCACCTCGACCGGGCCGAACCAGTACAGCGTGAGCGGCAATCTGACCATTAAGGGCCGCACGCAGCCCGCGACTGCGCCGGTCGTGCTCACGCAGCAAGGCGGCACGCAGACGTTCGACGGCACCTTGCCGATCCACCGTCTGGCGTTCGACATCGGCACGGGCCAGTGGAAGGACACCTCGACCGTCGCGGACGAAGTGCTGATCAAGTTTCATATCGTCGTCGCGCACCGGTAGGGGGCAACGCACGCGGCGGCGCGTTTCTTTTCCATGACGTTGCCGACTCTGGAGACGCACTTGAACAAGAACGCCATGCAGCACTGCTTGCCGAAAGCCGCGGCCGCCGTCGCGATGCTTCTCGCCGCCACGCTCGCGCACGCCGCCGACGTGTATCAGCTCGATCCGAACCACACGTACCCCAGCTTCGAGTCCGACCACTTCGGCGGTCTCTCGGTGTGGCGCGGCAAGTTCACGAAAACCACGGGCACGGTCACGCTCGACCGCGCGGGCAAGACCGGCACGGTCGATGTGACGATCGACCCGGCCTCGGTGCAGACGGGCAACACGGAGCTCGACAAGCATCTGCGCGGCGAGGAGTTCTTCGACGTCGCGAAATATCCGACCGCCACCTACAAGGGCACGCAGATCGTGTTCGACGGCGACACGCCCAAGGAAGTGATCGGCACGCTCACGCTGCACGGCGTGACGAAGCCGCTCAAGCTCGAGATCGAATCGTTCAAGTGCATGCAGCACCCGATGCTCAAGCGCGAGGTGTGCGGCGTGGAAGCCGAAGCCGAGTTCGACCGCGACGAGTTCGGCATGGACATGGGCAAGAAGTACGGCTTCAAGATGGCGACGAAGCTGCACATCCAGGCCGAAGGCATCAAGCAGTAAGCGCCGCGCTTCACGGGCGCAAAAAGAAGCGCAAAAAAGAAAAAGCCCCGCGAATTTCGCGGGGCTTTTTTGTCCGTCTGCGTTCGAGGGAACGCGGCGCAGGTGCGACTTAAACCTGCGCGCCGGCGTTCGGATCGTTCGGATCGAACTTGTCCTTCTTGTCCTTGATGAGGTCCTCGCGCTTCACGCCGAGCCACATCGAAAGCGAAGCGGCCACGAACACCGACGAGTAGATACCGAACAGAATACCCACCGTCAGCGCCAGCGCGAAGTAATGCAGCGTCGGACCGCCGAAGAAGAACATCGACAGCACCATCATTTCCGTACAGCCGTGGGTGATGATGGTTCGCGACATCGTGCTCGTGATCGCGTGGTTGATGACCTGCACCACGCTCATCTTGCGTTCGCGGCGGAAGGTCTCGCGAATCCGGTCGAAGATAACGACCGATTCGTTCACCGAATAACCGAGCACCGCCAGCACCGCCGCGAGCACCGAGAGCGAGAACTCCCACTG
The DNA here is from genome assembly GCF_017104805.1 of Paraburkholderia sp. Ac-20347. Taxonomy (NCBI): domain Bacteria; kingdom Pseudomonadati; phylum Pseudomonadota; class Betaproteobacteria; order Burkholderiales; family Burkholderiaceae; genus Paraburkholderia; species Paraburkholderia sp. Ac-20347. Next base: position 6,074 of record NZ_JAAGPN010000264.1, read on the forward strand.
GAAGAACGCGAAGAAGCCGAGAATGATCACCACGTCGTGCAGGTTGGCGATCACGCCGGCGACGGCGTATTTCCACTCGAAGCGGAACGACAGATAGATGATGATGCCGACGACCACGCACGCGAGCGCGAGCAGGCCGTCGGTGGCGAGTTCCTTGCCCACCTGCGGACCGACGAACTCCACGCGCTGCAGCAGCACTTGCGGATTGTCGGCCTTGAGCGTGTTCATCACCTGGTCGCTTTGCTGCGCCGAGGAGAGGCCCTGCTTGATCGGCAGGCGGATCAGCACGTCGCGCGAGGTGCCGAAGTTCTGCACCTGGGCGTCGCCGTAACCGATTTTGCCGAGCGAATCACGCACCGGTTCGAGCGGCACCGCCTGCGGGTACTGCACTTCGATGACCGTGCCGCCCGTGAATTCGATCGACAGATGCAGGCCGCGGTGGAACAGGAAGAACACCGCCGCGATGAACGTAATGAAGGAGATCGCGTTGAAGATCAACGCGTGCTTCATGAACGGGATGTCTTTGCGGATGCGGAAAAATTCCATTTTCTAGTCTCCGTATCAGCGGGGCGAGCCGGTGTTGTCCGGGCCGTTCGCATTGCGACGGCGCACGGTGGGCTTGCCGCGTGCGCCGCCCTTCGCGCCGGCCTTGGCCGATTCGCGTTTGGCTGCGCCGGCGGTGTTGCTGGCGAGGGCACGGCCCGTGTCGGTGTCGGTGTCCGCGTCGGAGAGCGCGGGCGCGCCCGCCGCTTCCGGTTCCGGACGCCACACCTGACCCACGGCCAGCGACTTGAGCTTCTTCTTGCCGCCGTACCAGAGGTTCACGAGACCGCGCGAGAAGAACACGGCCGAGAACATCGAGGTCAGGATGCCGATACAGTGCACGATCGCGAAGCCGCGCACCGGGCCCGAACCGAACGCGAGCAGCGCGAGACCGGCGATCAGCGTGGTGACGTTCGAGTCGAGAATCGTCGCCCAGGCGTGCGCGTAGCCGTTCTGGATGGCCAGTTGCGGCGGCGCGCCGTTGCGCAGTTCTTCACGCACGCGCTCGTTGATCAGCACGTTCGCGTCGATCGCCATACCGAGCGCGAGCGCGATAGCGGCGATGCCCGGCAGCGTGAGCGTGGCCTGCATCATCGAGAGCACGGCCACCAGCAGCAGCAGGTTCACCGACAGGCCGATCATCGAGATCACGCCGAACAGCATGTAGTACGCGATCATGAACACGGCGATCGCGGCGAAGCCGTAGACCACCGAGTCGAAGCCCTTGCGGATGTTGTCCGCGCCGAGGCTCGGACCGACCGTGCGTTCTTCGATGATGTCCATCGGCGCGGCGAGCGAACCGGCGCGCAGCAGCAGCGCGAGGTCGGCGGCGGCTTGCGGCGTGGGCTGGCCCGTGATCTGGAAGCGGTCGCCCAGTTCCGACTGGATCGTGGCCACCGTCAGCACTTCGCCCTTGCCCTTTTCGAACAGCACCATCGCCATCGGCTTGCCGATGTTGTCGCGCGAGACGCTGCGCACCGCGCGGCCGCCCGCCGAGTCGAGACGGATGTTGACCGACGGACGCTGATGCTCGTCGAAGCCCGCCGACGCGTCGATGATGCGGTCGCCCGTGAAGATCACGGCCTTGCGCAGCAGCACCGGCGCGGCGTTGCCTTGCGTGAACAGCTCGTCGCCCGGCGGCACGGGGTCGCCCGGATTCGGATGCAGACCGTTCGGGTCGGCGAGGCGCGCTTCGAGCGTCGCCGTGCGGCCGATGATGTCCTTCGCCTTCGCGGTGTCCTGCACGCCCGGCAGTTCGACCACGATGCGGTCGTCGCCTTGCTGCTGGATCACGGGCTCGGACACGCCCAGTTCGTTCACGCGGTTATGCAGCGTCTGGATGTTCTGCTTGAGCGCGGCGTCCTGCACCGTCTTCTTGACCGCGGGCGTGAAGGTGCCGACGAGCTGCACGCCGCCTTCCGGCGCGTTCTGCGTGGCCCACACGAGTTCGCTGATCCCGCCGGTGCCCGACAGCAGCTTGTTCGCCTGGTCGGCGACGGCCGGATCGGCGAAATTGATCACGACGCTCTGGCCGACGCGGTTCACGCCGCCGTCGCGGATATTCTTGTCGCGCAGAAGCGTGCGGGCGTCCGAAGCGTCGGAGTCGAGCTTCTTGTTCAGCGCGCCGTTCATGTCGACCTGGAGCAGGAAGTGCACGCCGCCGCGCAGGTCCAGACCGAGGTACATCGGCAGCGCGTGCAGCGCCGTCAGCCAGCGCGGCGAGGCGCTCTGCAGATTCAGCGCGACGATGTACTGCGGATCGCTCGGGTCGGCGTTCAGCGCCTTGTTCAGCGCGTCTTTGAGGCGCAGCTGGGTGTCGGTGTCGGCCACGCGCACGCGAATGTTCGCGTTCATCGACGAGTTGTCGAAGGTGACGTCGTCGGCCTTGATGTTGGCCGCCGCCACTGCGGCTTCGACCTGCGCGAGCGTGCCGGAGTCGAGCTTCACGGTGACTTTACCGCTCGACACCTGGACCGCGGGCGCTTCGCCGAAGAAATTGGGCAATGTGTACACGAGGCCGATGACTAGCGCCACCAGCATCACGACATATTTCCAGAGGGGATAACGGTTCATTGGTTGGCCCAACGGGGGAGGGGAATTGCCATCTCGATGCGCGCGCGTCCGGCAAGGCCCGCTTGCCGCCCCGTGCGAGGCGCTTCAGTGCGCCTCAGGGTGATGCAGGGGGCCGGGCCGGACGCACCAGACCGCGGACTCAGCCACGGCCTGAAGTGATCGACGGGGTGATCGATCGTCTTGCGGTTACAGCGACTTGATCGTGCCCTTCGGCAGGATGGTCGTAACCGACGACTTTTGCACGGTGACTTCCGTGCCGTCGGAGATTTCGACGCCCACATAGGCTTCGCTGACTTTGGTGACCTTGCCGACGATACCGCCGCTGATGATGACTTCGTCGCCCTTGGCCATGGCGGCGAGCATGTTGCGGTGTTCCTTCTGGCGCTTCATCTGCGGACGGATCATGATGAAGTACAGCACGGCGAACATCAGAATCAGCGGCAGAAAGCTCATCAGGCTGGATTCTGCGCCGCCGGCTGCGGAGCCTTGGGCGAAGGCATTGGAAATGAACGACACGTTGGTCTCTCCGTTTATACGATCACTACGATCAAAGGTACGATCAAAAAGCGAGCCGATTATTCTACCACCGGCTTAATACGCGACGACGACGCCAAATGGGCTTTCCGATCAAGCTGTTAACACCTGGTTGCCCCGCTGCGCGAAGCGTGTGTTGCCTGGGGGTGACCGGGGGATAGCGGCCCGAACGGCGATTTGCCCGCCTGGGCGGCGCTGTCGCGAAAGGTGATTGTAAAGTCTGACGGCACTTGCCGTCGCGCGCGATCGGAAACCTCCGAAAGCGCGCGCCGGCTCCGCGATCCAGACTCGATCCGGGGCGATCGGACTCAGTCCACCCCGCGCGCGCGGTTTTCGGCGAAACGCTGACGGAAGGCCTCGAAGGTCTTCGTCTCGATCGCCGCGCGCATCTCGCTCATCAGTTCCAGGTAGTAATGCAGGTTGTGGATCGTGTTGAGCTGCGCGCCGAGAATCTCGCCCACGCGGTGCAGGTGATGCAGATAACCGCGCGTGAAGTGGCGGCAGGTGTAGCAGCCGCACTGCTCGTCGAGCGGGCGCAGCGAGTTCTTGTGCGTCGCGTTGCGGATCTTGATGTCGCCGAAACGCGTGAAGATCCAGCCGTTGCGCGCGTTGCGGGTCGGCATCACGCAGTCGAACATGTCGACGCCCGCGGCCACGCCCGCTACCAGATCTTCCGGCGTACCCACGCCCATCAGGTAGTGCGGCTTGTCGGCGGGCAGCTTCGGCGCGATGTGCTGGAGCACGCGCATCATGTCTTCCTTCGGCTCGCCCACCGAGAGGCCGCCGATCGCGTAGCCGTGGAATGGCATCTGCGACAGACCGGCGAGCGATTCGTCGCGCAGATCCTCGAACATGCCGCCCTGCACGATGCCGAACAGCGCGTTCGGGTTGCCGAGGCGGTTGAACTCGTCGATCGAGCGCTGCGCCCAGCGCATCGACATGCGCATGGAGTCGGCGGCTTCCTTGTGTGTGGTCGGCACGCCGTTGGTCGCGTAGGGCGTGCATTCGTCGAACTGCATGACGATGTCCGAGTTCAGCACCTTCTGGATCTGCATCGACACTTCGGGCGAGAGGAACAGCTTGTCGCCGTTCACGGGCGAGGCGAAGCGCACGCCGTCTTCGGAAATCTTGCGCAGGTCGCCGAGCGAGAACACCTGGAAGCCGCCCGAATCGGTGAGGATCGGCCGGTTCCAGCCCATGAAGCGGTGCAGGCCGCCGTGCGCCTCGATGGTTTCCAGACCCGGACGCAGCCAGAGGTGGAAGGTGTTGCCGAGGATGATCTGCGCCTTCATTTCCTCCAGCTCGCGCGGCTGGGTCGCCTTGACGGTGCCGTAGGTGCCCACGGGCATGAAGATCGGCGTTTCGACCACGCCGTGATTGAGCGTGACGCGGCCGCGGCGCGCAAGGCCGTCGGTGCCGAGCAGTTCGAATTTCAGGCCGTTCTGCGGGCGTTCGCCCAGATAGGCGCCGTGTTCGGCGCGTGCGTTGCTTTGCTGACCGTCGGTCATGCGTTTGACTCCTGTGCAACCGGAAAACAGTCCGGCGCGGATGGTGATGCGCCGCCGCGCGGTGCTTGACGCGCGCGGCGGCGGGGAAAGGTGGCGGGTTTAGTGCCTGGCTTTAAGGCCTGGCTTTACGCTTTGAGCGCGTCTGCGGTGCGCGTGAGCAGCATGGCGTCGCCGTAGCTGAAGAAGCGATAACGCCCGGCGATGGCGTGACGATACGCCGCACGAATCGTTTCGATGCCCGCGAACGCGGACACCAGCATCAGCAGCGTCGATTTC
>NZ_JAAGPN010000265.1:0-244 GCF_017104805.1 Paraburkholderia sp. Ac-20347
GGCGTGTCATTAAAAAAAAAAAAAATCTTACTATACGCGTTTACATTTCAGTTAACAACAAATGACATTCATACCGTCTATATATTCATAATCAATAATTCTATGCTCCTCCTTCGCAATCACACTTGTGCCTCTGATTACGCCTCCTACTGCGACTTATGCCCAGCTTTTCTCTATATCTCCTCAGGACATAGCCGTGCCCATGCTACATCATCTGTTGTGTAGCTGTCTCTACTCCCAGTCC
>NZ_JAAGPN010000266.1:0-11252 GCF_017104805.1 Paraburkholderia sp. Ac-20347
CGCGCAACGGGTCTACTAGTTACGCTTCCTTCTGCGCGGCACGCAGATATCCAACTAGGAACGCGACGGGCCATGCAGCCAGTCCTGCTTTTGACTGGCAAAAAAAAGCCCCGGCTTTCGCCGGGGCCAATGTTAGAGCATTGAAGTAACGATGGTCGCTAGTGAATCGAATGCATGGTGCGCCAACACCCTGAATTCAACAGATTCCACTAGAGCCACCACTAGATTTACAACTAGTTCGGTGACTATCTTTTCTATCATAGCCACCTCCTTACTTGTGGTTCACACAGGTTAGGTTCGGGCTTGGGCGTAAAGCTCCGCAGGCTTCCCTCCTGCGGGGCTGAAAGCGCCGCCCCACAGCTCTCGGCCAACGCCAACTGTACTGGAACTTGCCGAGCAGTCAAACGGTTAAATTTCCCGCCGAAGTATTGACAAGCACGCCTCTCCGCCAAAGCCTTATAGAACGGGGCTTTGCAGCCGACGAAGATATGTGGATGCCTCACTTAAGAACACGTCCATGCCCTTGATTTACGTACTTTTAAAATCAGGTTAAGGCATCCGTTTTCTATTTCCTGCACTACATCATGCCCTATATGTTGGGTCGAATCCGAATAACACGTTGACTCCGTAGCTGTGCTTCCCGGTCTCATCGTGCTACGGAAGTAGTGCCCATCCCGATGAATTAATCGAAGATATCAACGATCACGGCGCTGCCGAACGTGGTCGGGGCTTAGAGCATTACAGCGAGCATCCAGCCTCAAATTTGAGGCCAATCCGCCTCATTCCATGTCTCTCCCCGCAACGGGTACTGGTAATGGGGTCGCATCATCTATCAAGTCCTAGGCTTTCGGCGGCTACCATCTTCGAGTCCGCCAAAACGGCACGGCCAAGTATCACCCGACCCGCCACGGCGGCCCGAATGCCTGCCGTGGCTTCTTCCAGCGCGTCCGTGGCGTCTTGCTCTGGCTCGAACCATCCCGGCTGCTCTAATGCGTGCTCAAGGTCCGCCAAAGCTTGACGGGCATCTCTGATGCAATCCCGCATAGCATCTTCGAAATACACCTCCGGATAGCCGTACTGCGGATTGATGTTTTCGGGCAACGTCGGGCCGTCTGTCTTATCGTCGAGCATTGCCCAAACTGCGGCCTCGTAAGGCGTGTCCCTGCACTGGCCGCTCGTCCGGTCTCCGTCCTCATCGCGGTTCCAGTACACGACGCCATTCTGGGTTTCTTGAATTTCGATAATCATTATGTAGTCCTTAATTTTTTTGAGGAAAATACCGCCCTCTCAGGCAGCTTTGGGTTACTCGGTGGCCGCGTCGCGCACGCGCATGATGGTTTGGCGGGAGGTGCTGAACTCTCGGGCCAGTGCTGCTACGGCTTCGCCCTTCGCCAGTCGCTCCCGGACTGCGGCTTGGTCCTCGTCAGACAGTGCGGACGGGCGGCCTAGCGTCTTTCCCTCGGCCCGCGCTCTCTCCAACCCCGCCTGTGTACGCTCGATCAGCAGATCGCGCTCGAACTCGGCGATGTGAATGAGCACGCCCATAGTCAACTTGCCAGCCGGTGAGGTTAGGTCCATTTCCCCGAGCTGGAGACACACGACCTTGACGCCTGCGGATTTCAGCCGTTCGACCGTAGCGCGCACGTCCATCGCATTGCGGCCCAAGCGGTCCAGCTTCGTCACGACCAGTTGGTCTCCCTTCTCCAACCGGTCCAACAGTTTCGCGAATCCTGGGCGCTCCGTGGCGGCCACCGACCCGCTGATGACTTCGGTAATGATCCGGTGCGGCTCAACCTCGAATTGCTTCCCCTCGATTTCGTGGACTTGATTTTCAGGCGTCTGACCTTCGGTGCTGACGCGGGCATAAACGAACGTGCGGGACATAGATGTTGTGTACGTAAACGGTGTACGAATACTAGCGTGTGTCCGAAATGCCGTCAAGCTAGTTTTTGGACAGTCTGGTTGGCCGAGTCCGCAATCGTTCGTTTTCGGACGGCCGGTCTGAGGTTACAAAGCCAGGAGGGAAACGCCCCTGTCTTCTCAGGCCGTATCGGCCCGCACGTTTGTGACCACTAAAGTGCCAAAAGTCGAAGCCCTGCTTTGGGGAAACGTTGTAATTTCCCTTGATAAACAAAGGGGTTTACGCGTTACAACTGTTGACAAGCTTGGGCCTTGTATATAAAGTTACTTATATCGGAGCGACTGACCAGATGAGATAGAGCGCTCCCCAGCGGCGTAAGCCGTACTCGCGCAAGGCGGGTCGTTAAGTGGTGTCTGGATCTGCTTTACGGATGGGCACCTGCGGGTGCCTTTTTCCGTTTACGCGTCATCGTTGAGTGGACGTTTTCTCGCGTTTGAAAACTTTGCCGCACAGAAGCCATAGGGTCATGGAACCTTTGACAGCAGGCGGCCCCTCCTCTGGATCTTCGTGATACGCGCTTTCCACGACGAAATTAAGGTCTTGGAACTTCTGCTTTTCTCCCGTGGCACGCGTAACCTCAAAAAAGAGGTGATACGGCCCGTCGGGATTTTCGACAGTTATTGAGTAGGTCCAGTTGCGCTCTGTCGCGCACTCCCATACCTTCGTTTTGGGATTGTTCATGCTTTCAATCAATTCCCGCAGCGCGTAGGAGAGCCTGTGCCGAATGGGGCAGAACATCCGGGGACGAGGCGTGCTCCTATCAAAAATTGGATCGCCAGGGTTGTGCTCTTTCGGTTCGTACTTTTTCGAAAAGCAGTGATTCGTAAACGTCACATGGACGCATAGTTTCTTTTTTGCCCGTTCGCTATAGAACTCAAATTTGAACGGCTCCAAGTGATCGAACGTGTAATCGACCCCGCCAATGTTTAGCGGCTCAAAATACGGCATCGCTATCCCGTCTGCCCGAAAATAATCTGACATTTTGCCGGGTGTACTCCCTCCTTGATAGAGGGGTGGTATGTGCGGGCTAGTCTGCTGGAGCGCTCCTCGCGACGGGCTGGTCCACAAATGAGTTGTAGGGTTTACCCTCTATTCGACAACAAACCCCTCCAGTACAGCCCCTTAATCACAGGGTGAGGCAAGCCTAGACTGGGCTTGTGGTTACCGAACAAGAGCGTTCGGGACCAATAAAAAAACTGGAGGTTGTCACCATGAAGTCCCTGATCCAAGCCGTTGCAGTCGCAGTTGCCCTTGTTGCCCCGGTTGCTTCGTTCGCACAGTCGAACGCGCCGGTCACCCGTGCACAGGTCCGTGCCGAACTCGTGCAGCTCGAAAAGGCTGGTTACCGCCCGGGCGATGGTGACAACGCGCACTACCCGGACGCTATTCAGGCCGCTGAGGCCAAGGTCGCTGCCCAGAACAATGCAGTAGGCGGCGTAGCCGATGGCTCGTCCGCATCGGGCCAACGTGCAGTTGCTCGCCCCGTGGCGGTTGTGGCTCCTGCTGGCGTGTCGAAGGCCGATTGGCATGCGATGTACGACCACTCGTAATTAATCTTCCCCACGCCGAAATCCACGCCCGTGACTTAGCTCCGGGCGTAGCGCTACTCTTCGGACGGCCTGTTATCGAGTCAAATCCGTGGTGGCGGGCCGCTCCACGCAGCACCTCCACCACCGCGCCCCCCGCCGGTGGTTTTGCCCAATCCAAGAGGTTTGGGCCTTTTTCGTTCATGTTCCGTGTTTAGGCGCAGTGGCAAAAACGCGTGCTATCGTCCAAGCATGACTACGCCGCCCTCACGCCGACCAACACCACCCGGCGAAATTTTGCGCTTAGACGTTCTCCCAGCGCTCAAGCTCGCGCCGCAAGAAGCCGCCGATCAGCTTGGTGTGCAACTGGATGAACTAGTGCGCGTATTGGACGGCGATGCACCTGTGACCGCCGAACTGGCTGCTCGCATTGAGACTTGGCTTGGCGTCGATCACGGCGGCGATGCCCAGCACTGGCTGGCGATGCAGGCTCAGTACGACCTATGGCGCGCGCACCAGCCGCGCCGCTGGCGACTCAACACGCCCGCACAGGAGGCGGCGATCCAGCGCGGTATCGCGCAGGACCCAGACGTGCCGGAAATGACAACCGCGCAAATCCAGGCGATGAAGGGCCGCCGCCGCGCCCGTCCATAATCCCCCTCTCGCGCGCCTCCTAGAAGTCAGGGATATTTAGCTGGTCGTCGTCGTAAATATCATCCGGCATGGGGGCGTTGCCCCGGTCTCGCCAGCGGACGCCACCAAGGGCGTCGAATTCCTCAATGGAAAGACGCGGGGTGAGGCCAACTACTGCAAGGCCGATTCGCTCGTTATACGCCTCCCCGTACGTCTGCTTGAGGGTGGCCAAGCGACGTTGAATTTGCTTCTCCCGTCGCCGTTGCGCTCCTTCCGGACTGATAACGCGGCACACAGGTCGCGGGGCGTACACGGACAGCATCCCGCGCGACTCCTGGAACTCGCCCTTTAGGCCGCGCACGTAGTCACCCATAGCGAACCTCTCGCGAATCTCCCGGCGGTCCCGGTTGTATTCGGTCTTGTTGCGCGCCCATACGACGATCTTTGCGGCGGAGTCGCCAAGGTCTAAGTCAAGGTGCCTCTCCCCTCGAATTTGCCGCTCCCCCCGAATTCGCCACGCCGGCAGTAACAGCGGGTGCAGATGGCGGTACGTCTCCCGCTTCACCGCGCGGTCAATCGTTGGTTGTGAGACGCCGAATAGCTGGGCGAGGATCACCGATCCGAAGCGGGGGCTTCGCGGGATATGCACCGCGCGAATCACTAGCACGTCCTGATCCGTGAGCTTCCGCTCGTTGCTTATGTCGAATGGCTGCTTCCGTTTCTTTGGCATCCCGGAATTCTACGTGAGGCCCGATATAACACGAAAGTCCTTATCCAGTAAGGTTTTGATGTGTGTTTTAGCGGCAAGTGAGAGTATTGAAGAATGCCGGGCGAAGGCAAGCGCACCACACTCCTGATTTTTCACATTACGAAACAGTACAGAGCCTTGGTAGGACGAGAAGTCCGCCGGGGCCGCCTTATTTGTCTACCTTCAACGAAAAAGCCATGCATATCGCAACCATTCCAGAACTCCCGTACGAAACCAGCCGCGCCCTGAGCACGCGCGTTCCGCCTGAGCTTCACAAGCGCCTTCGTGTGGCCGCTGCGGAGCGCGATGCGACCGTCTCGACGCTAATCCGCGTCGCTGTCGAACAGTACCTAGACGCCGAATTGAACCAGTAACGCAGTCACACAGCAGTCACGCCCCGCCGTATCCCCACACTGCACTCCCCTTCCGCAGTAACCATGCAGTAACCCTGTAGCACCCCATGTCTGCAATCCCGCAGCCAATCTATCCTCAAAAAATATAGTAAGGAAAACTAATGAATAAGAAACTCAATCTTGTGTACCCCGCACACCCTACGAAGCTCGCCAACGCCATTGTTGCCACAGAGACCCTGGCGGAAAGAATCCGCCGCCTCGACGCCGCAGTAGACGAAATGCCCGCGAAACGTGCACAAGCCGAAGCCGCTGTGGACGCCGCGAAGGAGAAGCTGGCCGCCAAGGACGTAGCGGCGATCTTTCCGGATGCTGGCAAGTTCTCCGAGAACGAGATCAGCCGCCTGGAAGCGGATGTGGCCAATGAGTGCGCAGCGCTCGACCGCCTTGACCGTCAGTCGGAAGCTATGCAGGCGATGGGCGCAACGCTTAACGCGGAACTCGACACCGCGCTGTCTGCGTTGGCGGTCGAGCGCGATGCGTACGTGGCTGAGGTGCAAGACGTGATCGCGGATGCAATCGCAGTTAAAGCCCACGAAATGGCCGCGCTGTACGCCGTGCAAGACTCGTTCTCTCGCGCAATCGGTGGCTCCAACGTTTGGCAGCAATTCGCGCGCGTGAGCGACCCACGCGAGGCTCGGCTTAGCTGGCAAAGCGGAGACATTTCTTTCGATACCGCTCCGAACTTGTTGACGCAAGCCGTACCAGAGGCCGTGCCCGCGCTGGCCGCACTCAACATTGCTTTGGAGCCGGTGGCAGCGGTCAAACACCTCGCACGCACTAAGCGGTACACCCCCAGGGTGCAGCACGTCCGCGAAGGCCACCGCCCGACTAACAACCAGGAATAACCGCCATGAAACACATTTCGATCGTTGACTCGCTCCGGCGTGCCGTTGAGCTTCGGCCCACGGTAGCGCGCTCCACGCCCGCCGCCACGGCACGTAAAGGCGTACCTGTCACGGTAACGAGAGCCAAGCCGAAAACACCCCGCGTGCTCGAATTGTCAGCGTCGCAGCTCGCGGCCATTGCAAAAGCGGCGGCCACGCTTCATACCCTCCCGGAAAATCATACGCAGCCGACAGAGGCCAAGGCAGTAGCGGCCAGCTGGGAGCGCGCAATGCAGCGTGTGATTCGCCGGCGCCAATAAATTAGGATACTTAAGGAATATTAAATTCTTACCATGATTTTCATCAGAGATAGATATGTGGCGGCGTGACCGTAACCAGTTCCGCGACACTCGTATGGAACTGCGGAAACCATCCTGTAACCCGTGTCGGCCAAGACCGAATCTCCCGAAACATAATGCTCGGCGTCGGTTGTTGGGACTGGCAATGCCACTGGCAGCAACATGGGGCGGGGATGATCTACGTTCCCGATGATGATCCAACCGCGCTACCGGAACCACGATACGTCGAATGGGAGCCGGATACGACGCTTGCTGTGGTGCCCACGCATGTACTGAAATCCGCCGGATGGAAGCGCGTTACTCGCCCCGTCTACAGGGTTGTAGCTGGTTCGTACCTGGACCTCCAGACCGGAGAAATTATCAAGAAGCGGGCGATGTTCCAGCGACGTTTGCCTGTTCCTCGAAACGCTGGTGTGCAGGTTCTGGAGCAGCTTGGCACTGTGCGATCTCTGGGGAAACGCTCCCGCGACCTTTGTGTATTCCTGCTACGGATGCGGAACGGTCGGGGTGGGTTCATGAGACCGCTTCCCGATTTGGTCGACGATTACATACACCGCAACGGAACAGTGCAGCGTGCGGCCAGAGCACGTACAGCACACGCGGTATTCATAAGTGATATCTCGCGTGCCGGCATACTCGTGAATATGCAGACGCTCGGCTCGGCGTTCCAAAAGCACGGGGATCGCTCGCCTAAGAAGGTTCTAGAAGAGGCTGCGCCGTGGTACGGATGGCCGGGGATATTTCGTGGCAAGAGTGGCTTCTCGTCCGCCCTTCCCGGAGAGTTATATATAACAAGCAAAACAGCTGGAAGCCCCGTCCTATAAGGATTGTGAGTCAAAAAACTTGGCTTTCTAGGCCACGTTTTTGCCGGAATTCGGCACGCGTGGCGCACTCTCAGCCGCGCCGTGGTCGCGCGTGGAGGCCAAGCCCCCCATCTCCGGGTCCTTCCCCGCCCTGCTTTCGCGTGGGCACTGCGCGCGCGCGATCTTCCGCTAGCTATGGACGTTTGAAATTTACCTAACGCTTTACACATTTCCCGGAAAGCCTTATTGGGCGGACTTTTCAGGGAAATTCACCTAACACTTTAAGGAGCAAATAGACTTGAACACTATGACGCGGGCGCAGTACGCGCGCCGCATTGGAAAATCACGCGCCACGATTACCGAGTGGGCACAAACCGGGCGGATCGTCATGCATGGCGACTTCGTGGACGTGGCCGCATCGGACGCCAAGCTAAGGACGTACCGGAGCGGCGGAATGCCGAAAGTGGTCAATAGCGCGCCTAGCGTGAAGCGTGGCCGACCTACGGCAGCCGCAGCCAAGGCTCGCGCTGATGCACCGCCGCCTGTCCCTGCCCCGGTCAAGAATGAATCGCTTCGCCCGGTGGAAGAACTGCTGTCTTTGGCGCCTGGCGAGATGTCGTTAGCGGAAGCTAGGTACGTGAAAGAGGTGTATCTCGGCAAGCTCGCGCAGCTCGAATACGACCTCAAGACCGGGTTAGCTGTCGAGGTCGAACCCATAAGGGAAAGGATCGGCGAGGAATACTCCATCGTGCGGGCAAAGCTGCTCGCCGTGCCCTCCGAACAGGCTTCACGCATCCACCGCTGTCGCTCTGTGGCCGAAATCGAGGACACGCTACACGGCATCATCAGCCGCATCCTCGATGAACTGAAGGCCGACAAGGTAGCCCTCCCCGCCCTACCTGCATAAGCCGCCCCACCCCGTTACTCGCGCGTTACTGCCGTTACTCCGGCCCGTTACTCTGGTCGGTAACGATCTGCTGCAATTCCCATCCAGCAAGGGTTTGCGGAAAGTAACGTACCGCCGCCCCATGCTTTTCCTTGCTCCATCTGATTCCTCAAGCTATGATGCAATGAGTAAAACATCATATGAGCGAATGAGCCTATGAAGGTTATCGCGGTATTGAATCAGAAGGGTGGGAGCGGCAAGACGACCGTTGCCACACACCTGGCACGGGCGCTCCAGCTCGATGGGGCCGACGTACTCCTCGTGGACTCCGATCCGCAAGGCTCGGCGCGGGATTGGGCTGCGGTTCGCGAGGACCAGCCCGTGACGGTCGTCGGTATCGATAGGCCCACCATAGAACGTGACCTAAAGAACGTCGCCCGCAAGGACTTCGTTGTGATCGATGGTGCACCACAAGCGGCAGACCTCGCGGTGAGCGCAATCAAGGCCGCTGACGCTATCGTGATTCCGGTCCAACCGAGCCCGTATGACATATGGGCGACCTCTGACCTCGTAGACCTCGTGAAGCAGCGTATTGAACTGACGGACGGGAGGCTTAAAGCCGCCTTTGTCGTTAGCCGTGCGATCAAGGGGACTCGTATCGGGGCGGACATTACCGAGGCTTTGGTGGGCTACGGGCTCCCGGTACTGGAATCACGTATCACGCAGCGCGTCAGCTACCCAGGAACAGCCGCGACTGGAACCACGGTACTAGACGCGGAACCGGATGGGGATGCGGCCCAAGAGATTCGCGCCCTTGCCGCTGAGATTAGGTCTAAACTCATATGAGAAAATGAGGTTATGAGTAAATGAGTGAAAAACAGAACATCCTTGGTACTGCCGGCCGCCCGAGTACCCGCGCTGGGAAAGCGCAAACCCTTGCGAGCCTCGCGGACCATCCGGCGACGAAGCGGGTCAATTTTGACCTTGACGCCGCACAGCATCAAAAGTTGAAGATACACGCTGCACGTCAGGGCAAGACGGTAAAGGAGTTGCTGACAGAGTTCGTCGCCAACCTCCCCAATGAGTGAAAAATCACATATTCATTTACTCATATGAGTGAAGCGACTACACGCGCGCCCCGCCGGACGCGTACCTATCTGAGCATCGACTACGACAAGCGCGAACACGCAAAGAGGCACGGGGGGCTTTGGGACAAAGTCCGCCTAAAGTGGTACGTGCTGGGTGACGTGCCCGCCGAGCTGCTGAACTATGTTGATGCCACCGCAAGTGCAGCGGGAGCGCTGGCCGACCTGAAACGTAGCGGTGCGCCCCGTGCGACTCCGGTATTGCGGACTCCACCGGACAGTGATCGGCAAACAGACCTCTTTGTGCATGGTCTCTACGACATAAGCGCTAGGGATGCTCAAAGCGTCATGGACGTGGCCGTATTCCGGCTGTCGAAGAAGGACAAGCGGGCGGGCGAGGTGATTCGTCACGCGCTGCCAGACGGGTACGTGGAAGTCTCGTCTGGCCCCGCAGGCATGGCCTCCGTTTGGGATTACGACATTGTTCTAATGGCCGTATCTCACCTTGCCGACGCAATGAATCGGTACCGTGCAGGGAAAGGGGATATGCCTAGCCGGAAATTTCGGCCGCATGCCAACGAGATTCTGAAGTTTTGTCGGCGTGGCGATGGTGGAAAGCAAGCAGCTTTGCTTGAGGGCGCACTCGATCGACTAAAGACCACTAACGTCAAGATTGTGCGCTCAAAGGCCTTGGAGCACGGCGAGACAGCGCGGGCCGTAGACTCTCAAGGGCTGATAGGCGAATACCGGATTGTGTCGTACACCAGTTCTGGCCGGATTGGGGAGCTGGAGATTGAAATCCCAAGCTGGATATACACGGAAGTCACTCGCAGCGAAAAACCCGGCATTCTGACCGTATCCGACGACTACTTTCTAATTGAGCCGGGAATTGGTCGATTCCTGTACCGCCTTGCACGCCGCGCTGCCGGCACGTCACAGGCTAAGTGGTCTTTCCGGCTTGTCTATGAGCGCAGTGCCTCGACAGGGACCCTTAAGAAGTTCACAGAGAACCTGCGAAAGCTGATCGCGGAGGACTGCCTGCCCGAATACTCAATGGTCGAGGAGGCCGGGAAAGAAGGCCCCCTGCTTGTCATGACGTACCGCACAGCACCTAAGCAAGTGGGTCCCTAAAGTACGGTTAATAGTAGCTAGTAATAATTACAATCTATCTAGATAGATACTAAATAATCAAAAACTATCGCGTGTTCTTGGAATGGGATGGATCCATACCATTCCATACCGTTTCATGTCGCTCCATACCGCTACTTGTAGCTACAAGTAGCTACATGCATGTAGTTGTAGTTACATGGATATCCATGATCATCCATGTACATCCATGATCATTCATGTAGGCTAATAGCCCCCAATTTCGTTGCCTCTAGTCCTGTGGATAGACCGTACATTAGGGGCTGACTTCCGTACATTAGGGGCCGACTTCCGTACATTAGGGGCCAAACCCCGTACATTAGGGGCCAGCTGATTCTGCAAGCGTTTGATTTAAAATGGAAAAAACGTCATTTATCGTCCTAAAACTATTAAAACTAATATAAAACATCTAAAACAGCTTATCCCACCCCCTCCTGTGGGTAACTGACACCACTGCGGGTATCTATCGCGGCCCCCAAAGGGGGCAAACCAGGGCCCCCTAGGTGGTCTACCCGCGTGATCACGCGCGGGCGTGGAGCCGTGATCGGTTAGCACAAGGCCAAGAAAAACGGTTTTGCAGAAAGGAGGCCCGCCGGCGGATGCTCTAATAGCATCGCTACTAGCCCACCAAGGCCCAAGAACGGCCGTTTAAGGGCTTCGGAGCTGCTTGGGGTAGCCCGGCCATCAGATACCTAAAAGTAACGTTTTGTGGGGCCTTTGCGGCTGTTTAGGTCCCGAAACGATCCCGTTTTGTGCACTAAAAATTATCTTTTTTTCGTTGCGCGCAACGGGTCTACTAGTTACGCTTCCTTCTGCGCGGCACGCAGATATCCAACTAGGAACGCGACGGGCCATGCAGCCAGTCCTGCTTTTGACTGGCAAAAAAAAGCCCCGGCTTTCGCCGGGGC
>NZ_JAAGPN010000267.1:0-11249 GCF_017104805.1 Paraburkholderia sp. Ac-20347
CCGCTCACGCGGTGACCGATCGATACGCGACCGGCCAACGGCAGGCGGTATGCGAACAATATCTGCCCAATCCCGATGTTCCGGTATTCCGGCCTCGGTTTTTTTGCGGCTTCTGCCATGCTAGACCCCTACTATGTGTTAACACTAATACGCAATTTTACCGCCTTTTCATTTCGCGCTGCAGCGAAATACGCCGTCTGGAAACGCTGTTGCGCGCGAACGCAGGCACGTGGGGAAGGCCGCCCGCACCGGTGCGCGGGCATCCTTTCAACTCAAATCATTGTGATAGTAGTACCCGGTTGTGACATACCAACCGCGGCGGACCTCGACTGGCCGGTCACCATAGGTATAGGACACCCGATCAACCGATAGCAAAGGGAATCCTGCGGGCACGTTGAGGAGATCGGCCACCGCAGGCTCGGCGCCCACCGCGCGGATCTTCTCAGTTGCCCGAATCATGCGCGTGCCGAAGTCCGCTTCGAACATGGCGTAGAGCGGTCCTTTATACTCGGCGAGGCGCTCGGCCGTCAGACCGCGGAACACGCCGCCGGGCAGCCAGATTTCGTCGAGCACGGTGTTCTCGCCGTCGAACTGCAGCAGGCGCTTGATCAGCACCACCGGATCGGCGGGCTTGAGATCCAGTTGACGGGCGATCTCGGCCGACGCGCGCAGGCGGCGGCACTCCAGCAGCTTGCTGATGTGCGGATGTTCGGCGCCGTCATCGGCCAGCAATCTAAGAAAGCGAAACTGGGCGCGGTCTTCGTTGTGCGTCGCAACAAACGTGCCTTTGCCCTGGCGGCGCACCAGCAGGTTGTCGGCGGCCAGTTCGTCGATCGCCTTGCGCACGGTCCCCTGACTCACCTTGTAACGGGCGGCCAGTTCGACTTCGCTGGGGATGATTTCGCCGGGCTTCCATTCGCCGGACTCGAGGCTCTGGGTAATGAGCCCCTTGATCTGCTGATAAAGCGGACTGAAGGTCGGGGACGGCGAAGCGGGCGCAGACGCCGAAGGGCCGCTCTCTGGAGCGGTGGAATTCGCGTTGCTGACCGGGTTCGCACTCATGGCGCGCATTTCAACATAAAGCCCCCCGGAAATCTACCCTTTCGCTGCAATAGATATGTCTTATATAAGACATAAGATACTGTTGACTTTGGCCCTTACGACTCCTACACTGCCGATCGAGCAAGGGTTTGCGGGCGACTCACGGGAGCCGCCGGCAGCATCCACCTCGTGGCCAACTGCGCCGCGGGCCGCCTTGCACATGCTGTTCCTTCATGCAGTAGAGGTTTCGATCCGCCCCGCCCGCGCCGCTGCCTGATTCAATAGCGCCCGCGCCGCGCCCGTGGACCTTCCGAAGCGAGCTGTGGCAGGAGCCGGCACACGCGAAGCGGCCAGCGTCAGGCGTCCCTGTCCAGGGTGTCCCCGTCATTCCCTTGAGCATTGTCGCACCGGTAAACGGTCCGCGGCCCCGCCTCCCGGCGTGCGGCGCGGCGCTTGCAACTCGCTTGCATCCGCCACGCGCGTGCGTTCGGCAAAAGGACCGCCTGATTCATGAACGCTTCGCGTAACGCGCATATAGAATGGCGTTTTACCCTGGCGTCTAACGCATCTTCCTGGAGATTTTCAATGGCTAAGCCCGCAAAGCGCGTTGCCGTCACCGGCGCCGCAGGTCAGATCGCATATTCCCTGCTGTTCCGCATCGCGAACGGCGACCTGCTCGGCAAGGACCAGCCCGTCATCCTGCAACTGCTCGACCTGCCGCAGGCACAAGCCGCCGTCAAGGGCGTCGTGATGGAACTCGACGACTGCGCATTCCCGCTGCTCGCGGGCGTGGTCATCACGGACGATCCGAAGGTCGCATTCAAGGACGCCGACGTCGCGCTGCTCGTGGGTGCACGTCCGCGCTCGAAGGGCATGGAGCGTAAGGATCTGCTGTCGGCCAACGCCGAAATCTTCACGGTTCAGGGCAAGGCGCTGAACGACGTCGCCAGCCGCGACGTGAAGGTGCTGGTCGTCGGCAACCCGGCCAACACGAATGCGTACATCGCCATGAAGTCGGCGCCGGATCTGCCGAAGAAGAACTTCACGGCCATGCTGCGTCTGGACCACAACCGCGCGCTGTCGCAACTGGCCGCCAAGTCGGGCAAGCCGGTCGCGTCGATCGAAAAGCTCGCCGTGTGGGGCAACCACTCGCCGACGATGTACCCCGACTTCCGCGTCGCAACCGCAGAAGGCGAGTCGCTGACGAAGCTGATCAACGACGACGTCTGGAACCGCGACACGTTCATCCCGACGGTCGGCAAGCGCGGCGCAGCGATCATCGAAGCGCGCGGCCTGTCGTCGGCGGCTTCGGCTGCCAACGCGGCGATCGACCACGTGCGTGACTGGGTCCTCGGCACGAACGGCAAGTGGGTCACGATGGGCATTCCGTCGGACGGCTCGTACGGCATCCCCGAAGACATCATCTACGGCGTGCCCGTCACCTGCGAAAACGGCGAGTACAAGCGCGTCGAAGGCCTTGAAATCGACGCATTCTCGCGCGAAAAGATGGACGGCACGCTCAACGAGCTGCTCGAAGAGCGCGAAGGCGTCGCTCACCTGCTGAAGTAATCGGGCAGACCGGCCGGCCTCCCGTCGCCACGCGGCGGGCACCGGCCCCGCGCGCGCCATGCCACATGGCGCGCGTGCGCGAGCGCGGCGCGTTCGTCGCGGGTTCGCAAGCGGTACATGCCGCTGCGCACCCGAGCGCCGCCCGCCTCGCGCCCCTGATCCGCACGCGCCTTGCCTCGAATTTCGCAGGACGCGTCCGAATCCGGTTCCCCCTCCAATATTCGACACCCGCCGCCGAAGATGCGCGCCATCACACCCGCCGAAGTGCTGTTTGACGGCGAAGCGCCGCCGACCATCCTGCCCGCGTGCGATCACTACGCCGGCAGCGAGAAGCTGATGCTGAAATCGCTCGCGCTGCAGCAGCAGCTCGGCCCGGTATTCGACATCACGCTCGACTGCGAAGACGGCGCCCAGGTGGGCCGCGAGGCCGAACACGCCGAACTCGTCGCCTCATTCCTCGGCAGCGAACACGACCGCTTCGGGCGCGTCGGGGTGCGCATCCACGACTTCCACCATCCGCATTGGCGCGACGATGTCCGCCTGATCCTGCGCGCCGCCCGACGGGCGCCGGCGTTCATCATGCTGCCGAAGATCCGCGCCGTGGGCGACGCGGCGGAAATGACGGCGTTCATCGAAGCCACGCGCGTCGAGATGGGCATCGACCAGCCGATTCCCGTGCAGTTGCTGATCGAAACGCATGGCGCGCTCGCGCGCGTGTTCGATCTCGCGGCGCTGCGCGGCGTGCAGTCGCTGAGCTTCGGCCTGATGGACTTCGTCTCCGCGCACGACGGCGCGATCCCCGACACCGCCATGCGCTCGCCCGGCCAGTTCGATCACCCGCTCGTGCGGCGCGCGAAGCTTGAGATTTCGGCGGCTTGCCACGCGTTCGGCAAGGTTGCGTCACACAATGTCAGCACGGAAGTGCGCGATATGGAGGTCGTCGCCAACGACGCTCGTCGCGCGCGCAACGAATTCGGCTACACGCGCATGTGGAGCATCCATCCCGCGCAGATTCCGGCCATCGTGGCGGCCTTCGCGCCGCGCGACGAGGAAATCGCCACCGCCGCCGAGATCCTGCTCGCCGCGCAAAGCGCGCAGTGGGGTCCGACGCGTCACGGCGACACCTTGCACGACCGCGCGAGCTACCGCTATTACTGGTCCGTGCTGCGCCGCGCGCGCTCGACGGGCCGCAGCGTGCCGCAGGACGCCGCGCCGCTGTTCGCGCCGGGCGAGCTGGCACAGGCCGCCGCGTCGTAAGCGGCGCCTGGATCGGGGCCCGGGTTGGGGCCTGAAAACGTTTTCGGCGGCCGCGCACGCCTCTTGCGCGCCGTGCCACAGAGTGAGTCATCGAGGAGACGCTTGCGATGAGCAACACAGTCGATGGAAGCCTGACAAGAGCCTCGGCAAGGCAATTTGCAACAGACCGCAAAATCTGCAGTTCATACCGATAAATAGGTGAAAATAGCGTTCGCTGCGTGCTTTCGGGGCGCGCGCAGTGCATCCGGCGGCTGCAAGGCGCAGCCGCGCACTGTTCAACCGATTTGAGAGATAAAGGTCTGACTCCATGAAGAAATTGCTGATCGCTGCCGTTATCGGCGCGCTGTCCTCGACGATGATGCTGGCCGCGACCGACGCCGCCGCGCAAACCTCGTCGACCACGGCCAAGAAGGCTACGCCGAAGAAGCCGGCTCCGAAGCATCGCATCATCAAGCGCAAGGTCAATCCGGCCAAGGAAGCGAAGGTCGATCCGATCCCGGACGGCTCGGAGCACTGGAATTGCGCGGAAGGCATGCAGTTCGACCTGAAGGGCGACATGGCGCGTGACCAGATCGTCACGGTTCACTGGGCGAACAAGAACTACAACCTGCCGCGTCAAACGACGACGACGGGCGCCGACCGCTTCCACGACGCCGCCACCGGCCTCGACCTGGTCGTGATCCCGACGAAGGCCATGCTGTTCTCGGACAAGGACAGCTCGCGTCTGGCCGACGAGTGCAAGACGACGGCCATGCAGCAAGGCGCACTGGCGCCGACCCAGGCTAACGCGCTGAACCGCAACGCCGCTCCGGCTGCGGGCGCGAGCGCCGCTTCGGGCCAGTAAGAACGGCCGGGACGCCTCGATGTCCGCGCCGAATCCCCATGTCAGGCCACAGCCGGATCAGGTCCTCGTCGATATCGTCGACTACGTCCTGAACGGCTTGCCCGGCGACAGC
This sequence comes from Paraburkholderia sp. Ac-20347, assembly GCF_017104805.1. Lineage (NCBI taxonomy): Bacteria > Pseudomonadati > Pseudomonadota > Betaproteobacteria > Burkholderiales > Burkholderiaceae > Paraburkholderia > Paraburkholderia sp. Ac-20347. The sequence continues at coordinate 4,824 of NZ_JAAGPN010000267.1, forward strand.
GCCAGCGCGCTGACGACGGCGCGCTACTGCCTGCTGGACACCCTCGGCTGCGGACTCGAGGCGCTCTCGTATCCTGCCTGCACCAAGCTGCTCGGGCCCATCGTGCCGGGCACGATCGTCCCGCACGGCGCGAAGGTGCCGGGCACCGCATTCCAGCTCGACCCGGTTCAGGCCGCCTTCAACATCGGCGCCATGATCCGCTGGCTCGACTTCAACGACACCTGGCTCGCCGCCGAATGGGGCCATCCGTCGGACAATCTGGGCGGCATACTCGCGACCGCCGACTGGCTCTCGCGCACGGCTGTCGCCGCGGGCAAACCGCCGCTCACCATGAAGCACGTGCTTGAAGGCATGGTGAAGGCGCACGAGATCCAGGGCTGCATCGCGCTGGAGAACGCGTTCAACCAGGTCGGTCTCGACCATGTGCTGCTCGTCAAGCTCGCCTCGACCGCCGTGGTCGGCCAGTTGCTCGGGCTCACGCGCGACGAACTCATCAACGCCGTGTCGCTGGCGATGGTCGACGGCCAGGCGCTGCGCACCTATCGCCACGCGCCCAACACCGGCTCGCGCAAGTCGTGGGCCGCCGGCGACGCCACCGCGCGCGGCGTGCACCTCGCGCTGATCGCGAAGACGGGCGAAATGGGTTATCCCTCGGCGCTCACGGCGAAAACGTGGGGCTTCTACGACGTCTCGTTCAAGGGCCGCCCCTTCGCGTTCCAGCGCCCCTACGGCACGTACGTGATGGAAAACGTGCTGTTCAAGATCGCGTTCCCCGCCGAATTCCACGCGCAGACCGCCGCCGAAGCGGCCATGACGCTGCACGCCCTGCTCGGCCAGCGCGGCAAGAGCGCCGACGACATCGCGCGCATCACGATCCGCACGCACGAAGCGGCGATCCGCATCATCGACAAAACCGGCCCGCTGGCGAATCCGGCGGACCGCGACCATTGCATCCAGTACATGGTGGCCGTGCCGATCCTTTTCGGACGACTGACGGCCGCCGATTACGAAGACGAGATCGCGCGCGACCCGCGCATCGACGCCCTCCGCGCGAAGATCGTCTGCGTGGAAGATCCGCAGTTCACGCGCGATTATCACGATCCCGACAAGCGTTCGATCGCGAATGCGCTGACCGTCGAGTTGAACGACGGCACGACGCTCGACGAAATCGTGGTGGAGTATCCGATCGGCCACAAGCGACGCCGCGAAGCCGGCATCCCGCTGCTGATCGAAAAGTTCAGGACCAACCTCGCGCGGCGCTTCGCCGCGAAGCAGCAGCAGGCGATTCTCGATGTCTCGCTGGATGCGGCACGGCTCGAGGCCATGCCGGTGCACGAGTACGTCGACTTGTATGTGACATGAGCGTGATTCGATCAGTCTTGTACCTGTAAGTACCCGCAGCAAACGTGCAGTAAGCGTTATTTCCGCGATTAAACGAAGGAAAATACCATGGCCCACAACCTCCACAAAACGCTAAAGGAATTCGACAGCGGTTCCGGCAAAGGCAAGTTCTACTCGCTGCCGCAACTCGGCAAGCAGCTCGGCGTGAAGATCGACCGCCTGCCAGTGTCGATCCGTCTCGTGCTTGAGTCCGTGCTGCGCAACTACGACGGCAAGAAGATCGCGGAAGAGCACATCGAGCAGCTCGCGAACTGGAAGCCCACCGCCGCCCGCGTCGATGAAATCCCGTTCGTCGTCGCCCGCGTCGTGCTGCAGGACTTCACCGGCGTGCCGCTGCTCGCCGACATCGCGGCCATGCGCGGCGTCGCCAAACAGGTCGGCAAGGACCCGAAGGTCATCGAGCCGCTGGTGCCGGTCGACCTCGTCGTCGACCACTCGGTGCAGATCGACTACTTCCGCCAGAAAGACGCGCTCGACCTGAACATGAAGCTGGAATTCCAGCGCAATAACGAGCGCTACCAGTTCATGAAGTGGGGCATGCAGGCGTTCGACACGTTCAAGGTCGTGCCGCCGGGCATCGGCATCGTTCACCAGGTGAACCTCGAATACCTCGCGCGCGGCGTGCACAAGAAGGCCGACGGCAGCGACACGGTCTACTACCCGGACACGCTCGTGGGCACCGACTCGCACACCACGATGATCAACGGCATCGGCGTGGTTGGCTGGGGCGTGGGCGGCATCGAAGCGGAAGCCGGCATGCTCGGCCAGCCGGTCTACTTCCTCACGCCCGACGTGGTGGGCGTGGAACTGAAGGGCAAGCTGCGCGAAGGCTGCACGGCCACCGACCTCGTGCTGACGATCACCGAAATGCTGCGCAAGGAGAAGGTCGTCGGCAAGTTCGTCGAGTTCTTCGGCGAAGGCACGGCGTCGCTCTCGCTGCCGGACCGCGCGACCATCGGCAACATGGCGCCGGAATACGGCGCGACCATGGGCTTCTTCCCCGTCGACGACAAGACCATCGACTACTTCAAGGGCACGGGCCGCACCGAAGCCGAAATCTCGGCGTTCGAGAACTACTTCAAGGCGCAGGAACTGTACGGTGTCCCGAAGGCCGGCGACATCGACTACACCAAGACGCTCACGCTCGACCTCGGCACGGTGGCGCCGTCGCTGGCCGGTCCGAAGCGCCCGCAGGACCGCATCGAAATCGGCAACGTGAAGTCGACCTTCGCCGACCTGTTCTCGAAGCCGGTCGCCGAAAACGGCTTCAACAAGAAGTCCGCCGACCTCGCCGCCGAATACACGGCCGGCGAGAAGGTCAAGCTGCATAACGGCGACGTGCTGATCGCCGCGATCACGTCGTGCACGAACACGTCGAACCCGAGCGTGCTGCTCGCGGCCGGCCTGCTCGCGAAGAAGGCCGTGGAAGCGGGCCTGACGGTCGCGCCGCACATCAAGACCTCGCTCGCGCCGGGATCGCGCATCGTCACCGAATACCTGACGAAGACGGGCCTGCTGCCGTTCCTCTCGAAGCTCGGCTTCGAACTCGCGGCTTATGGCTGCACGACGTGTATCGGCAACGCGGGCGACCTGACGCCGGAACTGAACGACTCGATCGTCAAGAACGACGTGGTCGCGGCGGCGGTGCTTTCGGGCAACCGTAACTTCGAAGCGCGGATTCACCCGAACATCCGCGCGAACTTCCTGGCCTCGCCGCCGCTGGTGGTCGCCTACGCGATCGCGGGCACGATCACGCGCGACCTGATGACGGAACCGGTCGGCAAGGGCAAGGGCGGCCGCGACATCTATCTCGGCGACATCTGGCCGACGAGCGAGGAAGTCAACGCGCTGCTCAAGTTCGCGATGGACGCCGACGTCTATCAGAAGAACTACGCGCAGCTCACGAAGAAGGGTGACCTGTGGAGCAAGATCGAGGGCGAGGAAGGTCAGGTCTACGACTGGCCGAAGTCGACCTACATCGCCGAGCCGCCGTTCTTCGGTTCGGACTTCTCGATGACGCCGTCGTCGACGGTCGCCGAGGTCAAGGGCGCGCGCGCGCTGGGCATCTTCGGTGACTCGGTCACGACCGACCACATCAGCCCGGCCGGTTCGATCAAGGAAGACTCGCCCGCCGGCAAGTGGCTCAAGGAAAACGGCGTGCAGAAGGCCGATTTCAACAGCTACGGCTCGCGCCGCGGCAACCACGACGTGATGATGCGCGGCACCTTCGCGAACGTGCGGATCAAGAACCTGATGATCCCGGCGAAGGCCGACGGCACGCGCGTGGAAGGCGGCCTGACGATTCATCAGCCGAGCGGCGAACAGCTGTCGATCTACGACGCCGCCATGAAGTACATCGACGCCGGCACGCCCACGATGGTGTTCGCGGGCGAAGAGTACGGCACGGGCTCGTCGCGCGACTGGGCGGCCAAGGGCACGCAGTTGCTGGGCGTGAAGGCCGTGGTCGCACGCAGCTTCGAGCGTATCCACCGCTCGAACCTCGTGGGCATGGGCGTGCTGCCGCTGCAGTTCAAGGGCACGGACAGCGTGCAAACGCTCGGCCTGACCGGCGAGGAAACGTTCGACATCGAAGGTCTCACCGACGACTTCAAGCCGCAGCAAGACCTGACGCTCGTGATCCATCGCAAGGACGGCAAGGACGAGCGCGTGCAGGTGCTGCTGCGTATCGACACGCCGATCGAAGTCGACTACTACAAGCACGGCGGCATCCTGCCGTTCGTGCTGCGCTCGCTGCTGGCCGCGTAAGCAGGCCGCGACGCATCGCAGTTTTTGCAGGTACCGCGCCCGGCAACGGGTGCGGTTACACTTGGAGCCCGACGCAAGTCGGGCTTTTTTTTCGGCTGTTTTTGCGCTGCGTGGTCTTCCGTTTTCCGGACAGACTGGGCGCGGCCAATAAAAAAGCGCGTCACCCGCGACGCGCTTTGCCCTCCATGCGCCTGAACGCGCACAGCGACTCAATCGATCAGTTTGTTCAACGTAGCAAACTCGATCAGCGCCGCCAGCGACGACACGCCCAGCTTGTCGAGCACACGCGTCTTGTAGGTGCTCACGGTTTTATCCGACAGACCGAGCCGCGCAGCGACGCCCTTGTTGCTCATGCCGCGCGCGAGATATTGCAGCACCTCGACCTCGCGCGGCGACAGCCCGTTGAGCGCGACGTCGCGGCCGCCGCCGCAACTGCCCGCCGGGAAGCAGTCGTAACCGAGCAGCACCGCCTTCACCACGCCGCACAGTTCCTCCACGCCCCGGCTCTTGCTTACATAGCCGTTCGCGCCCGCGATTCGCGTGTGGTTCGCCATGACCTGCTCCGGCTTGGCCGACAGCACGATGACGCGCGTGGCGGCCTGCTTCGCGCGGATGCCGCGAATGACCGACAGACCGTCGAGCTTCGGCAATTCGAGGTCGAGGATCACCAGGTCGGGTTGCAGCGTCTGAACGAGATGGAGGCCCTCTTCGCCGTCACCGCATTCGCCCACGAGTGCGTATTCGGTGTTCAGCACGTTGGCGAGCATCTTGAGGACGATCGGATGATCGTCGATGACCACGATGCGCTTCATTTGTTGTTCCATTTTCTTTTTGGGGCATGAACCGGGCGTACCTTGCGGCACAAACTCACAGACTGAACGACCCCCTCTTCTTTTTGTATAGGAAAGTTCCGAAAGGAAGCCTGATTGAGTCAAACGGGTTAACCCCTTGCGCAAGCGCATTGGATTTAACTAATGCGTGAATTAGACTGAAACGATGAACACACGTGCAGTCACCGCCGGATCGTCCAGCCGGGCCGCCGTGAAAGCGCGCGGCCGGCGCCGCCATGACCCCGACCTGCACATGCGCGAGCGCCTGCTGGCCGGCGCCACGCAACTGTTCGCCGACCAGGGCATCGCCACCACCACCATGACGCAGATCGCCGCAGCCGCCGGCGTCACATCGGCCATGGTCCATTACTACTTCACCAATCGCGAAAAGCTGCTCGACGCCGTGGCCGACGAGCGCATCGCGCCCGCCATCGCCTACGTGTGGGGCGGCGAAGGCAGCGAGGTCGGCGGAATCAGCGGAGACGGAGAAAGCGCCGCCCATCCACATGCGCTCGTGCAGGCGCTCGTCGAACGGCTATTCGACGTCACCGCGCACATGCCGTGGCTGCCGCCGCTCTGGCTGCGCGAGATCGTCAACGAAGGCGGCCTGCTGCGCGAGCGCATGCTCAAACGCCTGCCCATCGAGCAATTGCAGCGCTTCACCGCGCAGATCGGCGCCGCGCAGCAGGCGGGCGCCGTGAATCCTCACCTCGAAGCGCCGCTGCTGTTCATGTCGATCCTCGCGCTCGTCATGTTGCCGCTCGCGACCTCGAAGCTCTGGCAAGGCACGCGCGGCCTGCCGAAAGTCGAGCGCGAGGCGCTGCGCCGCCACGTCACCGCGCTGCTCGCGGGCGCGATGCGCATGCCGGAAGACACGGGCGCACAGGCGGGCGGCGGCGCGGAAACTGCCGCGCGCCCGAGCACTCACGCACGCACGCGCCGCGCGCTGGGAGCCCGCTCATGAGCGCGCGCATCGCCCTCGCCTTCCTTGTTGCGGCCGCTGTGCTAGCCGCCTGTTCGCGCCACGAAGCGCCGGTCTACCAGGGTTACGTCGAAGGCGAGTACGTCTATCTCGCCTCGTCGCAATCCGGCACGCTCACGGAACTCGACGTCCAGCGCGGCCAGCAGGTGGCCGCCGCCGCGCCGCTGTTCGCGCTCGAATCCGTCGACGAAACCGCCGCGCTCGACGAGGCACGTCACCGGCTCGTGGCGGCGCAGGCGCAGTTCGCCGATCTGCAAACGGGCAAGCGTCCGCCCGAAGTGCGCGTGACCGAAGCGCAGCTCGCGCAGGCCGAAGCCAACGCGCACAAAGCCGCGCTTCAGCTCACGCGCGACGAGGCGCAGTGGCGCGCGGGCGGCATCGCCCAGGCACAGCTCGACGACTCGCCCGCGCAGCCCCGCAGCACCGGGAGCGGAACACCGGACTGGA